>DATBAH010000087.1:0-23190 GCA_036271615.1 Gaiellaceae bacterium | reverse complement strand
CGTCGCACGTCGACTGCGGGATCGCGCTCGCGCACGCGTTCAAGCGCCGCAATCACCCGACGCACAACAGGAGGATCGAGTCGCCCAAGGTCACGCTCGGCGCGCGACTCGAACCTAACCGCCCACGGGGCGTCGTCCGCGCTCACGCGTTACACGTACTTGCGCTTGATCTCGTCGAACGGAATCGTCGGGACGCCGGCGTCGCGATCGGCCTCAACCTCGGCGATCGCAGCCTCCTCCTCTGCGGTTACCGGCTCGTCGTCGACGGGCGCCGAATCGAGGTAGCGCAGGAACGGGTCGTTGCGCAGCGCCTCTACGCGCCGCAGCATCACCTCAGCCTCCTCGTCGCTCAGTTCGTCGACGACCTGGTGCAGCCGTTCCTTGACGGTCATGACCGGAGCGTAGCGCGCAGTTCGGGTGTCAGAACAGTCCGGCGAAGCGCAAGCGGTGCAGACCCCGGTGCAGACCTCACGCACAAAACATGCTCATTTGCAGGTAGGTTCGAATCCCGTATGCGCCTCTTCTGCAAAGCTCCTGCTGAGCGGGGGCTTTTTTCGTGCGTGGTACAGGCATATGCTCCTCGAGATGCGCCGTCGCCGTGGTGGTATCTGGATCCTCGGTCTGCTGCCGGCCACCCTCGTCTCGGCTGCCGTGGGTGTGCACGCGAGCTCCGCGGCCTCGGCCCGGACCAACACCCGCGCATCCACCATCGACGCCACCTACTCGTGCCGCGTCGGTAGCCAGCACGTCGTCAATCTCTCCGGGACCGTCACCCTCCCTCCGGTCAAGAACCAGCCACAGCCGGGACTGCTCGTCCTGACCACAGGCGCCAAGACCGTCACGAAGGGCGGCACTACGACGACGGTGTCGCAGGTGGGCCTCAGCGCGAAGAAGAACAGCTTGAGGATCGACAAGTCGTCGTGCCGCCGCGTGAAGCACCAGATCCCGCTGAAGCCGAAGGGGCTGGTCGGTCCGATTACGGTGACACCAAGACTCTTCGGCCACGTCAGCGAGGCCTGCGGGCCGACCACGGCGCGGGTGCTCGTCCGGCTCCGGCTCCAGATCACGGCGGGAGCCCCCACTCACGCGCTGCTCGCCGTCCGGAACGACAACGCGAAGAACCGGCCGATCGCGTTCTACAACTGGAGCCCGCGGAAGGTCAGCGGGTATACGGGCAAGAGCTGCGTCAGTACCAGCTAGCCGGCCCGCGCGATCATCCCGAGCGGGTGATGCCGCGCCGGACCGGGCCGGAGATCGTGGCGCAATAGATGGACGATCTCGGAGCCTCGTTCTGGTTCAAGATGGCCGGCCTCTTCGTCGTCGGCGCCATCGTCCTGTTCATCTTCCTGATCATCTTCCTCAAGGCGATCTACGCCTGGGGATTCCTCGCCGCGTTCCTGGCCCTCGCCGTGCTGGCGCTCGGCGCGGGCTGGTTCGTCGACCGCAGGAACGCGGGAGTCACCTAGGCGGCGAGCGGGAGCGCGAGACGGAAGGTCGACCCGCCTCCGGGGGTGCTCTCGACCTCGATGGTGCTCCCGTGGGCTTCCGCGATGACCTGTGAGATCGCCAGGCCGAGGCCGCTGCCCGGAACCGCCTCCTCGATCGCGTTCCTCCCGCGGAAGAAGCGATTGAAGAGATCAGGCAGGTCGGACGACGGGACGCCGACGCCGGTGTCGGTCACCTCGAGGACGGCCGAGGCACGCTCGCCCCGGGCCGCGATGCGCACGGTGCCGCCGTCCGGGGTGAACTTGACCGCGTTCGTGACGAGGTTGTCGACGATCCGGACCAGCTGTGGCCGGTCCGCGACCGCTGCCAGAGGTTCCGCCTCGACCTGAAGGGCAATGTGCTTCACGCGCGCTGCCGGGCCGGCGTTCTCGGCAGCCTCGTCGAGGATCTCGCCGAGATCGACCGGCTGTGGGTCGAGCTCGAGCGGATGCGAGTCGGCGCGCGCGAGGAAGAGAAGCTGGTCGACGAGGACGGTGAGCCGGCCGGCGTTTCGCAGGGCGATCCTGAGGTGGGTCTCCCGGGTCGGCGTGAGTGGGCCTTCGGCAGGGTCGAGCGACATCTCGAGATAGCCGCTGAGCGACGTGAGCGGGGTTCGCAGCTCGTGCGATGCGGTCGCGACGAATTCGTCCTTGAGCCGGTCGAGCTCGAGCAGCCGCTCGTTCTGCTCGGCAAGCCGGGCGGAGGCGCTCGCAAGCGCGTCGGTCTGTTCCTGGAGCAACTCGGTGCGGCGGCGCGTCTCGGCGACGAGGCGCTGAACCATCAAGCCGGTGATCGCGGCGACCGTGGTGAGGACGAAGGCGCCTCGGAAGCCCGACTGCGGGTAGCGCGGTGGGCCGATGAACGCGAGCGGTACGAGCTGCGCGAATGCCATCGCGACGAGGATCGCGGCGAGCTCACGGCGCCCGGCGGTGACGGCGAGCCAGAGGACCGGGAGCAGCAAGAGACCACCGAATCCGGAGCTGGATCCGCCTGCGGCCTCCCGGAGGAGGGCGACGAGCGCGATGTAGCCCACAGGGATCCCGATGGTGGCGATCCGTGGGAAGTTCGGCGCGGCGAGCCCGAGCCCGAGCAGCGCGGCGGCGAGCACCCCGGCCGCCGAGGCTTCGGTGAAGTCGAGGTGGCTGGGCGGCACGAAGAGCAGCGCATAGGCCGTGGCGACTGCGATCGCCGTGAACGGCAGCAAGTGCTCCGGCGGTAGCCTCTTCGCTCCCGCGACGGTGCGGACCCGCCCGAAGCGGGCTGCGAAATCGGCGGTCGATGCAGTCAAGTCGTCTCCTCTTGTGGCCGCGCGTTTCGGGGACGCCGCGCGGCTCCTGCCCATCTAGGTCGGAGAAAGCGGAGGAGTCCCGTATCCCCCGGTGGAATGAGATGCGATGACCGCTTCCCGAATCCTCGTCGTCGACGACGACGAGGACATCCGCGGTCTCGTGCGCACGCTGCTCGAACGAGCGGGACACGAGGTTTCCGAGGCCCCGGACGGTCGCACTGGTCTGCGCGCGCTCTACGAGGGCTCGCCCGACCTCGTCGTCCTCGACGTCACGATGCCCGGCCTCGACGGCTGGGCGACGCTCGAGCGGATCCGCGAGGTGACGGACATTCCCGTGCTGATGCTGACCGCGCGCGACACCGAGCTGGAACGTGTCCGCGGGCTCAAGGGCGGAGCCGACGACTACGTGGTCAAGCCGTTCGGCCGCCAGGAGCTCGTTGCGCGCGTCGAGGTGCTGCTGCGCCGCTCGCGCAGCGGCGAGGAGCAGGAGACGTACGTCGACGCACGGCTCAACATCTCCTTCGCCCAGCAAGCCGTTCGCTACGACGACCGCGAGGTCACCCTGACGCGCCTCGAATACAGGCTCTTGTCGGCCTTCGTGCGCCACCCGAACCAGGTGCTCAGCCACGACCAGCTCCGCGAGCTCGTCTGGGGAGACACCCTCGACACTTCTCGCGACGAGGTGAAGCTCTACGTCGGCTATCTGCGGCGAAAGCTCGCTCCGGACGCCCCGCGGGGTACCCCCATCGAGACCGTCCGCGGCTTCGGCTACCGCTACAAACCGCCCCGCTAAGCGGGTTCCGCACAGCCCCTTCGCGCCACCACCGGCCTCCGCCCACAGGCATCCCGCTTTCCTACCCGGGGCTCCGATCGACGCTGGCAGACACCACGGGAGAGATCCCGACCCTCTGTTCCAGCCACTCGAAAGGACCGGAAGACATGAAGAGCTTGAGGCAGCGTCTGGCTCGTGAGGAGGGCTTCACCCTCATCGAGCTGCTCGTCGTTCTGATCATCATCGGCATCCTGCTGGCGATCGCCATTCCGTCGTATCTGGGCTTCCAGAAGAAGGCGCAGCAGACCGCAGCGATGTCGGACGTCCGCGCGGCGATTCCCGACGCCGAGGCGTTCTTCTCGGACATCAACAGCTACACCGGCATGACCGCGGCCGGCCTGCGCACGACCTACGACTCGGGGCTGGTGCTCTCGGTGAGCGGTTCCACCGGAATCGTGAGCGCGGTCCCGAGTGCCACCAACAACCAGGTCTTCTGCATCTCGGCCGTCTCCGGCGGCCACTGGGCGCACGTCGCCGGGCCCGGGGGCCAGGTCGTGAACGACACGGCTGCAACCTCGAACCCCTGCGCCAGCTTCTAGCGCCGGCCGGGTAACTCAGACCGAAGCGAGGGCGCGGGAGACCGCGCCCTCTCCATCCTCTGCTCGTCCTCTCGGGGTGATGTGGCGCCGGGCCGGAGCCGCGACGTTCTCAGCGTGAGCGCCGAAGCCACCGCCGGCGCGGTCGAGGAGTCGGGAGGCGACAACCTCGTCGCGATTCTGCTCGCGATGGCCATGTTCGTGCTCGTCGTCGACACGTCGCTGATGAACGTGTCGATCTCGGCCGTCGTCCACGACCTGGACACGACCGCGAGCGGCGTCCAGTCGGCGATCGCGCTCGAGGCGCTCGTCTCGGCGGCCTTCATCCTCATCGGCAGCAAGATCGGAGACCTCTTCGGGCGCAAGCGCGCCTACATCATCGGGCTGCTCGGGTATGCGGCCGGAGCCCTCTCGATGACCGTGTCGCAGAGCCTCCTCCCCATCGTCATCTTCTGGGCGATCGTCGGCGGCCTCGGCGCGTCGCTGCTGCTCCCCTCGATGCAGTCGTTGATCCACGGGAACTTCCAGGGAGCGGCGCAGCGGCGCGCCTACGCGCTCGTCGGCGCAGCGGCGGCCGTCGCCGCCGCAGTCGGGCCGCTCGTCGGCGGCTTCATCACGACCTACCTCTCCTGGCGCGTCGCGTTCGGAGGCGAGGTCGTGATCATCGCGATCGTGCTGCTCGGCAGCGGGCGCGTCCACGACGTCCCGTACACAGGAGAGCGCGGGATCGACATCGTCGGCGCGATCCTGTCGGCGCTCGGGATGGGCGGCGTCGTGCTCGGAATCCTCGTCTGGCAGGAGGGCGGCGAGGCGGTCGGCGCGCTGCTCGCGATCGGCGTCGGCGCCCTCGCCCTTCTCGTGTGGTGGCTGAGGAAGCGCAAGCGCGAGGGAAAGCCCGCTCTGCTCGACGTGAACCTGTTCACGTCCCGCTACTTCCGCCTCGGGATCACCGGCCAGACACTGCAGCAGATCTCGCTCGGCGGGATGATGATCGCGCTCCCGATCTACCTCCAGATGGTGCTCGAGTACAACGCCCTGGAGGCGGGCCTTTCGCTCGCGCCGCTCTCGCTGAGCATGTTCGCCGTTGCGCTGGTCGCGGGCCGCAAGGCCGGGAACACGAGTCCCGGCCGGATCATCCGCGCCGGCTTCTTCCTGCTCGCGCTGGGCGTGGCGATCCTGATTCCGATCGTCCCGCGCGCCCACTCGGGCTGGTGGATGGTCGTCCCGCTGCTCATCGCCGGCAGCGGCCTCGGCTTGCTCGTCTCGCAGCTCAACAACTACACGCTCTCGCCCATCGAGGAGGAGCGCGTGAGCGAGGCGGCCGGCGTCAACTCGGCCGGCGGGTCGTTCGGGCTCGCGTTCGGCCTCGCCTTCGCCGGGGCGATCATGCTCGCCTCGCTCTCGCTCCTCTTCACGCACGAGGCGAACTCGAGCGATGTCCTCTCGTCGCGCCAGGCCACACAGGTGTCCAAGGCGCTGGAGAAGAACGCCGAGGTGATGACGCAGGCGCACCTCGACGCGCTGCTCGCGGGACAGCGGCCCGCGGTGAAGGCCGAGATCCTGCACATCAACGAGAAGGCGCGGCCGAAGGCGCTGCAGATCGCGCTGCTCGTGCCGCTGATCGCGTCGCTGATCGGGCTGCTCAACGGCTTCTGGATGACGCGGCTGCGGGATCCCGAGCCGTCCTCCTCGGCCGAGTCGGTGCTCGGCGGCTGAGGCTCGTAGCTCGTCCGGCGATGGAAGTACGCTCGACCGAGCTTGGCCAGCTATCTGATCGACGCCAGGGGAACCGTCGAGCCGAACGTCGACCCCAAAGGCGTCGAAGCGCGGCTGCGCGACGGGGTCTTCCTCTGGCTCGACATCGACCACCCCACCGAGGCCGACTTCACGCTGCTCCACGACGCGTTCGATCTCCACCCCCTCGCAGTCGAGGACGCGCGCAAGTTCGGGCAGCGGCCCAAGATCGAGGAGTACGGCGACTTCACGCACCTCGTCGTCTTCGGTGCCGTCGACGACCCCGAGCGCCGCACCGGGCTCGCGCCGATCGAGGTGCACTGCTTCTACTCGCCGCACTGGCTGGTCACCGTGCACAAGGGCGAGTGCCCCGTCTTCGGCGAGCTCCGCAACCAGACGCACCGCCAGCTGAAGCGGTACGAAGAGGGCCTCGGCATCCTCTACCTCGTCGTCGACGCTCTCGTCGACAGCTTCCTGCCGCAGCTGTCCGAGCTCGACGACGAGATCGACCAGCTCGAGGACGCGATCCTCACCGACCCGCAGCCGGTCTTGCTGCAGCAGGCGATCACGATGAAGCGGCAGCTCGTGCAGCTGCGCAAGATCGTCAACCCGCAGCGGGACATGTTCGCCGGCCTTCTCTCCGGCCGCTACGAGCTGCCGGGCATGACCGAGGAGCACGAGCGCTACTTCCGCGACGTCTACGACCACCTGATCCGCGTCTCCGAGCAGCTCGACGACTACCGCGACCTGGCCACGGGCACGACCGACCTCTACCAGTCGACCGTCGGCAACAAGATGAACCTGACGATGAAGCAGCTCGGCTGGGTCGCGACGTTCTTCCTGCCGCTCTCGTTCCTCAGCGGGTTCTTCGGCCAGAACTACGTGGTGTTCGTCACCAGATACCTCAGACCCACGTGGACGTTCTGGGTCTTCGGCATCGGGCTCGAGCTCGCTGCCTTCATTGCCGTCCTGCTCTGGTTCCTCGATCGCGAGCGCGGCAACCTGCGGCTCCGCCCGCCCGAGCTTCCCCCGCTGCCGCACCGCCGATGAGCACGCCCTTCTGGGCCGCCGAGAACTGGTGCCGAGACCGGCAAGGTTCGCCACTCGTTCGAGGCCTTCTTCCTCGTGTGTGCGCTGCTGATGCTGCCCGCCGTGCTGATCCAGGACTCCGGCCTGCACACGCCGTGGGGGTTCGTCGCCGACGCCTTGAATGCGATCGTCTGGCTCGCCTTCGGGGTCGAGCTCGGGCTGATTCTGCTGCACGCGCACGACCGGCGCGCCGCGCTCCGAGCGCACTGGCAGGACGTGGCGGTCTTCATCGTGATCTTCCCGCCCTGGGCGCTGCTCTTCGCCGCACTCGGGCCGGGGTGGCTGCGCGGCTGGCGCCTCGCGCGGCTGTGGGTGATCGCCGCCCGGGTCTTCCGCGCCGAACGCCTGCTCACGAGCCGCCGCAACCTGCCGTACGTCGCAGCGCTGACGCTCCTCCTCGTCACGGTCACGGGGATCGCCGTGCACGAGACCGACCCCGGCCGCTTCCCCAACCCGTGGCGGGGCCTCTGGTTCGCGATCGTGACCGTCACGACGGTCGGCTACGGCGACACCTTCCCCACCTCGCCGCTGGGTCGCGTGGTCGCCGCGTTCCTGATGATCGTGGGCATCGGCTTCCTCGGTCTCGCGACGGCTGCGATCGCCGGCCACTTCGTCAACCAGGACGCCGACGACAAGCACCGCGAGTCGACGGACAACCAGGAGCTGATCCTCGCCGAGCTCCGCCGCGTCCACGAGCGGCTCGATCGCCTCGAGGCGAGCGGCTGACTGCGGAAAGCTGTCCCGGGCCCTTTCGAAATCTGCGCTGCGGGCGTAATCTCGCAGGGGGCGGGCCTCGGTCGCGGCCCCCTTCTCCGGGGCCCGCCCCTCGAATGCTTAGACGCTCGGACCGGCCAACCGGTTCGATAGATCGTGGACCGATTTAGCAAACTTCTTACGTTTCGACAGCTCGTGCGATCCAAAAGCCGCGTGCGCGCGTAGTACGGGGAGCACCAACAGAGCCGGCCAACCAGAAGCCGGCCGTGCTCTCCGATAGGGGCGGCCCTCGGGTCGCCCCGCTCCTCGCAGGGGGCGGCTGCCACGGCCATAGCAGCCGCCCCCACCCCTCACGAAGAAATCACCTTTCCGGACGCCGAGCCGGACTACACTGCGGCCATGCTCCGGGGTCGCAGGGCAGCCTTCGCAACCGGGCTCGCGATAGTCGCGGCCGCGGCAGGCACGGCCGGCTGCGGAAGCAGCAGGCAGACGCTTGCACTCGACCCGATCTCGGCTGCCGCGACGAAGACCCAGCAGGCAGGCGCAGCGCGAGTCCGCATCTCGCTCGCTCTGAGCAGCCCGCAGCTCGGGCAGGGCCACTCGGTTGCGGTGCGAGGGACCGGCGCGATCGACGGTACGAGCTCCGAGCTCACGCTCGACCTCGGCGCGCTCCTCCACAGCAGCGGGCTTCCGTTGAGAGCGAACGGCTCCGCGAAGGAGGTCTTCCTCCGCGAGAACGGCGAGTACGTCCTCTATGTCAAGAGCGGCCTCGCCGCGGCGTATCTGCCCGGTGGCAAGCAGTGGGTCGAGCTCGACGTCTCGAAGCTCGGCAAGGCGGCGGGCCTCGACCTCGGGCAGCTGCTGTCGGGGAGCCAACTCCAGCCGAGCGACCTCCTTTCGCTGCTCAGGGGAGAGGGCGCGAAGATCCGCACGGTCGGTCCGGCCACGGTCGACGGCGCCGCCACGACGCACTACCACGCCACGATCGACGTCGCCAAGGCGCTGCAGGCGAAGGGACTAGCGAGCCCGCTCCTCGGCGCGACCGCCGCGCAGCTGCCGGCGATTCCCGCGGACGTCTGGATCGGCAAGGACGGCCTCCTCCGCCGGATCGAGCTCTCCTACGCCGTCGAGCAGACACACGCCGCGATGACGATGGACCTCTACGACTACGGCGCCCACGTCACGATCGCAGCCCCGCCGTCGAGCAGCGTGGTCGACGTGACGCAGCTCGTCCAGTCGGGCATCGGCAGCGGTCTCACCCACTAAGAGCACGCAGTTTTTGAGCTGTCGGCCCCGGGAACGCTGGAGGCTCGATGCAGCTCCGTTGGCGCAGCTTCAAGAAGATCGTCCGGCTCTGGGTCGAGCTGTTCGACCGGCACAACCTGCTGACGTACGCAAGCGCGATCGCGCTGCGGACGTTCATCGCCGGCGTCGCGTGCACGCTGTTCATGCTGGGAATCCTCGGCGCTACCCACCAGCAGCAGCTCTGGCGGACGACGATCGCCCCGGAGATCGCCCCGAAGGTTCTCCCCCACGTCTTCGACGGGATCGCCCAAACGGTGAACCGCGTCTTCTCGTCCTCGACCGCGGGGCTGCTCGCCGTCGCAGCGGCTCTGGCGATCTGGGAGGTGTCGGGGATCATCCGGGCGGCCATCGGCGCGCTCGACGAGATCTACGAGACGCCGGAGCAGCGGCCGTGGTGGATCCGCTTCCCCCTTTCGTTCGGACTTGCCGTCCTCTTCCTGGCCGCGGTGCTCGGCGCGATCGCCATCGTCTGGGCCGGACACGTGTCGGGCGCGTGGAGCATTCCCGTCCTGATCCTCCGCTGGCCGGCCGCCGTCGTCCTCGTCGCGCTCGCGTTCGAGCTGATCGTGCGCTGGGCGCCGGACGAGCGTCGGCGCGTGCGCTGGACGAGCCTCGGCTCGGGGCTGGTCGTGGTCGGCTGGATCGGCGAGACCCTGATCTTCGGCGCGTACTTCCGGTCGGTCGCCGACTTCCGTACTGCGGTCGGCAGCCTCGAGGTGTTCATCTTCCTCGCGACGTTCTGCTACGTCGCAGCCATCGTGCTGCTCGTCGCGATGGAGCTCGACGAGCTCGTGCGCGCCGACACGCAGCGCCCACAGGCGAAACAGAAGCTCCTCCCGCTCGTCGCGGACGTGATCCGCGGTGCTTCGGGCTAGGAGGCGCTCAGCTCGGCGGTGAGCGGCGCGGTGTCGAGCGGGTCGAAGCCGAGCCGGCGTGCGATGTCCTCGGTCGAGGGACGCGTCCCCTCCGCGAACAGTCCACGCAGGATCTCGCCGGTCGCGCCGCTCCGCCACCAGTCCTCGCCCACCTCGTGCCGCAGGTACGTGCTGAGCTGCGCCGATCGGATCCAGGCGCGCAGGTAGTCGGCGGAGTAGAAGCCGGCGTCCATGTCGGAGAGGTACGCGCGCGAGTCGTAGCGGAGTCCCGTGGCGCCGGTCAGCAGCGGCTCGTAGTCGCGCGACGAGCCGCCGTGTTCCGTCGGGAACTCGGACCAGAACCCGAGCTCGTAGCGGAGCTTCGCGGCGTAGCGGCGGTACAGGAGGGCCTCGAGGAAGAGTGTCGCCTCGGCGTTCTCCTCCGCCTCCGCGTCCGAGAGCCCGAAGTGGAGTGCATGCCAGCCCGGCTCGCGTGTGACGGCCTCGACGATGTAGGAGTAGATCTCCGTCAGCGCGTGGTCGCGCGACAGCGCACGGAACGTCCACGGGAGGCGCGGGTCGCAACCGGCGTAGTGGAGGGCATGCCCCGCCTCGTGGAGGAACGCCTGGTAGTCGGCGAGCCCTCCCTGCGCGCGCGTGATCAGGTGGACGACCTCGGGCGGGTCGGCCGCGATCACACAGGCGCGCGGGTTCTTCTGCGGGCGGTCCTCGAGATCGAGGCGGATGTTCGGGATGGCCTCGAGCTCGAACCCCAGCGCGCGCACGGTCTCGACGCAGACGTCGACCGAGCGATCCTTCGGATACGTCGCCTCGAGCGGCGAGAGGCGCCGCAGCCAGCGGACGTGAGCGCTCGTGGGGAGATCGGTGCGCTCCGGGCCGAGCAGCCGGTCGAACCAGCGCTCGCGCAGTCGCGCGTACTCGTCCGCCACGGCCTCCCCGGTCCGGCGCAGGACGTTCTCGAGCTCGCGCAGCGAGATCTGCTTCTCGGCCTCGTTGCGGGCGACCGCGTCGCGCTCACCGGAGAGCGTGCCCTCGAGGTCGTCGCGCGCGACGAGCAGCTCGCGCCGGCGCTCGTTGAAGCTCGAGTCGAGCTCCTGAACGAGCTCCCCGAGCTCCTCGCGCTGCGCGTAGTCGGGGTGGACGGCAAGCTTCGCGTCCGCCGCATTCAGCGGCAGCTCCTCACCATCGAACGTCAGCCGTGCTGCGAGGAGCGCGTTCTCGAGCTCGTCCTCGCGCGCGGCGAGCTCGGCGTCGACGATGCCGCCCTCGCACGTCCTGCGCAGCCGATAGAGCCTCTCCCGCGCGTCCTCGTCCGACGCAGCGGTCTCGACCGCGCGAAGCGCTTCGAGCTGCTCCTGGGTGAAGAGATCGGCGTGCCGCGCCACGATCGCCGCCTGCTCGGACGTCTCCTTCTCGCCCGCGCGAACCGCGCGAACCTCCTCCGCAGACTCCGCGTAGTACGCCTCGTAGGCGTCCTCGTACTCCTGGGGGCTGCGAACGGTGGTTGTGCTCATCGACGGGCATGGACCCGCGCGAGCCCACGTACCGTCGAGAGTAGTTGGTCCAGCTCGAACGGCTTCGGCAGAACCGCGTCGGCGTCGCTCAGGCCCCCGTGCGTGATGTCGACCGACCCGGTGACGAGCACGACCGGGATCGGCGGGCGCCGCGCCCGGCACTCGGCCACGAGCTCGTCGCTCCGCTCGCCGCGAAGATGGACGTCGAGCACGACGACGTCGACCTCCTGCTTCTTCAGCGCCGCGCGCGCAGACGCGAGCGAGTGAGCCTCGATGACCTCGTGGCCTTCGAGCTCGAAGTTGACCCTGCACAGCAACCGGATCGACGGCTCGTCGTCGACGACGAGGATCCGGGCCGGCGCCGCATGCCCCCCGGTATCGCGCATCGCCGCGAGTCTAACGGAGTCCGTACCCAGGGCCCGCTCGCGCTCGTTTAGTCCTTTGAAGTGGCAAAGGACTTCCCGCAGCCCGGACGCGGCGGGCAGCGCGGCGTCCAGAGCGTCGATCCCGCCGGTCTCCCTTCCCCGACCCAGCGCTTCAGGCGCAGGTCCTGGCTCGCGTTCCAGCGCGCCCTCGACCCGCTCGCGCCGCCGAAGCCGCTGCCGCCGAACGCGTTTACGCCACGACAGCGGCCGCCGCCCGCAGGCGGCTGAGCGAGGTCTCCCGCCCGAGCAGCTCGATGCTCTCGAATAGGCCCGGAGAGACCTTCGAGCCCGTGACTGCGACCCGGATGGGCTGAAACGCCTGGCGGGGCTTGAGGCCGAGTCGGTCGGCCGCCTCGCGCAGGGCCGCCTCGATCGCGGGAGCCTCGAACGGCTCGAGCGAGGCGAGCGCCTCGTCCGCCGCCGCGAGCATCGGCGCCCCGCCGTCGAGGTCGGCCGGATCCGGCTCCACATCGCCGAAGAGGAAGCCTGCGAAGCCGGGAAACTCGGCCAGGCTCGCGATCTTCTCCTGTACGAGCGGCGTCGCGCGGGCGACGAGCTCGGCGTCCCAGTCGTAGCCGTTCTCGCCCAGCCAGAGGACGAAGCGGTGCGCGAGCTCCTCCGGCGGCAGGGCGCGCATGTAGACGCCGTTCAGCCAGTCGAGCTTCTGATAGTCGAACTGCGCCGGGCTCGGGCTGACGCGCTCGAGCGAGAAGCGCTCGACCAGCTCGTCGCGGGACATGACGGTCGTCTCGCCGTCGGGCGCCCAGCCGAGCAGCGCGAGAAAGTTGAGGAGCGCCTCGGGGAGGTAGCCGGCAGCGCGGAACTCGTCGATCCCGGTCGCCCCGTGTCGCTTCGAGAGCTTCTTCCCGTCGGCGCCGAAGATGTTCGGCGCGTGCGCGTAGACCGGGATGTCGCCGCCGACGGCCCGGATGATGTTGATCTGCTTCGGTGTGTTCGAGATGTGGTCCTCGCCGCGGATCACGTGGGTGATCCCGTCCCACACGTCCTCGAGCGGCGAGGCGAAGTTGTAGGTGGGCCGGCCGTCGGAACGGACGATCACGACGTCCTCGAGCTTGTCGTTCGGGTACTCGATCCGGCCGCGGACGACGTCCTCCCAGGCGGTGACACCGTCGTCGGGCATGCGAAAGCGGATCGCGCCGTCGTCCTCGTACGCCTTCCCCTCGGAGACGAGCTGCTCGGCGATGCGCCGGCAGTCGTCCATCCGGTCGAGCTGGAAGGTGAGCGGGCCGTCCCAGTCGATTCCGAGCCAGCTCAGCGAGTCCTGGATCTGGTCGACCGCCTCCGCTACCTCGCGGCTCGTGTCGGTGTTCTCGATCCGCAGCAGGTTCTTGCCGCCCTGGTGGCGGGCGAAGAGCCAGTTGAAGAGGAACGTGCGGACGCCGCCGACATGGAGGAAGCCGGTGGGGCTGGGAGCCATCCTGACGACAACGGCCATGCGGATAGCGTAGGCAGCCGTGCTGATCGGCGCGCACATCTCCTCCGCCGGCGGGATCGACAAGGCGATCGACCGCGCCGTCGAGCTGGACGCCGATTCGGTGCAGGTCTTCACGCAGAGCCCGCGCGCCTGGCGGCCGACGAACCACGACCCTGCGAGCTTCGAGCGCTTCCGCGAGAAGAGGGCCGAGGCCGGGATCGGCGGCGTCCTCTGCCATGCCGTCTACCTCGTGAACCTCGCGACGCCCGATCCCGTGGTGTACGAGCGCTCGATCGCCGCGCTGCGGAACACGACGGAGGTGGCCTGCGCGATCGGAGCGGACGGCGTCGTCTTCCATGTCGGCTCGCACCTCGGCAGCGGTCTCGAGGCGGGGCTCGAGCACGTCGTGCCCGCGCTCGAGCAGGTGCTCGAGCTCTGCACCGACGAGACCTGGCTGCTGATGGAGAACTCGGCCGGCGCGGGCGGCACCATCGGGCGCTCGATCGAGGAGCTCGCCGTCCTGCACGAGCGCCTCGGACGGCACCCGCGGCTCGGCATCTGCCTCGACTCGTGCCATCTCTTCGTCTCGGGTGTGGACGTGACCGATCCCGCCGTGCTCGACGCCACTCTCGACGAGCTCGACTCCGCGATCGGTCTCGACCGGCTCCGGGCGCTGCACGTGAACGACGCCGCAGCGCCGCTGGGCTCGAACCGCGACCGGCACGCGAACATCCTCGAGGGAGAGCTCGGCGAGAAGCTCGGCGTCTTCCTCTCCTCTCCGCGGCTGCAGGGTCTGCCGGCCGTGCTCGAGACGGCAGGCCCCGAGAACCGCGGCCCCGACGCAAACGAGATCCGCAAGACAAAAGAGCTGCGGGCACGCTGGCTGGACTGACCGGTTCGGCCACGTCCGGTGTCTGACACCGGACGTGGCCGCGGTGGCCGTGTTCGGCGAGGTCATTTCCGCGCAACCAAGCGCCGAGACACGTCCGAACAGGACCTGGCAGGTGTCTGACACCGGCCATGTACGTTCGGGACGTGTCCGCTGGGCGCTACCGCTGGGTCGTGCTCGCCGCCGGGACGCTCGCGCAGGCGAGCTTCTCCGCCTCCTCGGTCGGGCTGCCGGCGCTCAGCCCGACGCTGAAGTCCGAGTACGGGCTCACCCTGACCGAGACCGGGGTCGTGCTCGCAGGGATCGGGATCGGGATGCTCTTCACGCTGCTGCCCTGGGGACTCGTCGCCGACCGGGTGGACGAACGCTGGGTGATCGCGACGGGACTCACCGGCGCCGCGGCACTTCTCGTCGTCGCCTCCACGACGGATAGCTTCGAGTCCGTGACGGTCGCACTCGTCGGCGTCGGTGCGCTCGGGGCGAGCGTCAACGCGGCCAGCGGCCGGGCGATCATGGCCTGGTTCCCCTCGACCGAGCTCGGGCTCGCGCTCGGGATCCGCCAGACAGCGATCCCGATCGGCGGCGCGGTCGGTGCTGCGGTCCTCCCCGTCCTCGGCTCCTCCGGCGGCACCCACGCCGCCTTCCTCTTCCTCGGCGCAGCCTGCCTGACGGGAGCTGTCGTGGCCGCGGTCTTCATCCGCGGCGGCACCGGACCCGCGGAGGAGGAGCTACACGATGTCGCGCAGCCGCTCCGCGATCCCTTCATGTGGCTGCTCGGCACGGGCACCGGCCTCTTCCTCCTCGCGCAGATCGGGATCACGGCGTTCGTCGTTCTCTTCCTCCACGAGCACCGGGGCCTCTCGAAGGAAGCCGCTGGAGCGGTTCTGGCCGCGATCTACGTGCTCGCCGTCGCGGCGCGCGTCGGCTCGGGGACGATCTCGGACCGGCTCGGGACCCGCCTCGGGCCGCTACGGACGATCGGCGTCGCGCTCTCGATCCTCACCGCGTGCGTCGCCGCCGCGATCGACGCGCCGCTCGCGCTGGTCATCCCGCTGTTCATCCTCGCGGGCGTGCTGAGCATGTCGTGGAACGGACTCGCCTACGCGGCCGCCGCGGAGGCGGCCGGGGCGGCCCGTACGGGAGCGGCGCTCGGCTTCCAGCAGACGCTGCTCGGCGTCGTCGTCGCGGGTGCGCCACCGCTCATCGCGGCCGTCGCCGCCCACAGCTGGAGGCTCGCGTTCTTCCTCGCCGCAGCCGGCCCGGCCGTCGGTGTCGTGATCCTGCGGCGTCTGCGGGAGCCCGCTAGAAGTCCGCGACGCGCGCGAACACGCGGAACGTCGGCGACCCTGCCGGCAGCTCGCCGAACTCCGGATTGAGACAGCCGAGCTCGTTCTCGCGAGTGGAGAACGTCGACTGCACTGCCGCCTCGCACATCGGCAGCGGGCCGCGTAGCGCCCGCACGGCGCCGAAACCCTCACGCGTTCGCTCGGCGGCCGCAAGCATCGCGACGTCGATCTCCGCCTCGAACACCTTCTGCAGGCAGCCCATGTACGTGTGGCCGTGCTCCTCGTAGGCGTACGCGAATGGACACGAGCGCTCGAGACACGCAGCGGGGTAGACGACCTTCTCGCAGTGGACCTCGCAGCGCCTGCATTCGGCCTCGTCCTGCGGATGCAGGGGGAGCGTCGCCGCAGCTTGCTCGGACTTCATGAACGTATTGTCGGAGCGGATGCAGGGCTGCGCAAGACTTGACAGACCGCCAAAGGCGAGCTAGGCCGCGAAGCGGAGGCGGACGGTTGCACCGCCGGATCATGCCCGCGCGGCCGCTCTTTAGGCTTGCCCGATGGCGCGGAACCTCCTCTGGGCGTCGCTTGTCCTCGTTCCCGCCACGATCGCGGTGGACAAGCTCACCGATGCCGGCGACGTCGCGCTCTTCGTCCTGGCCGCCTGCGCGCTCATTCCTCTTGCCTGGCTGATCGGCGAATCGACCGAGCACGCGGCGGAGTACACAGGCCCCGGGATCGGCGGCTTCCTCAACGCGAGCTTCGGGAACGCACCGGAGCTCATCGTCGCGCTCTTCGCCCTCGGCGCCAACCTCCCGGTGGTCGTACTCGGCTCGCTCTCGGGGAGCGTGATCTCGAACCTTCTGCTCGTCTACGGCGTCACGCAGATCACCGGCCCCGACGGCGCCAGGATCGACCGCCGCTCGCTGCTCCTCCAGGTCGGGCTCGTCGGCGCCGCGGTCGTCGCCTTCACGTTGCCGGTCACGCTGGGCCACACCGGGCCGCCGGACCGGCACGCCGTCGTCGTCGCCTCGGTTGCGGTGGCGATCGTCCTCCTGGTGCTCTATCTCGCGGTCGTCGGCCGGAACCTGAGCCTCCACCGGGAGCAGGAGCGCGAACGCGAGGAGCCGACCGAGGGGACCTGGTCGTTGACGACCTCGCTCGTCGTGCTCGCCGTCACGACCGGCGCCACCGCCTGGGTGAGCGAGATCCTCGTCCACTCGCTCGGCGCGTTCGCGACGGCAGTCGGCCTGAGCGAGTTCTTCATCGCCGTCGTCATCGTCGCGGTCGTCGGCAACGCAGCCGAGCACGGCGGAGCGATCGTGATCGCGCGCAACGGGAAGATGCGGCTCGCGACCGAGATCGCGATCTCCTCGAGCGCACAGGTCGGGTTGCTCGTCGTCCCGGTCGTGACGCTCCTCTCTCTGTTCTTCTCGCACCACCTGGCGCTCGCGTTCCGCTGGTCCGAGCTCCTCGTGATGGCCGGCTCCGTTGTCATCGTCGCGGCGACGGTCTGGGACGGCCGATCGCGGCGGAAAGAGGGGATGTTCCTCGTCGTCGCGTACGCCGCGGCGGTCGTCGGCTTCTTCGTCAGTGGCGGCCGGTGAAGATCCTGTAACCACCCTTTTCGTCCGCGCCCACTTCGACTAGCGTGCTCGACATGGCCGTGAGGGAGGAGTCGAAGGACGGCGTAGCGGTGCCCGCGAACGCCGCAGTCGAGGCACGTGGCCTGACGCGGGTCTACGGCGAGGGTTCGACCGCCGTCGAAGCGCTGCGCGGCGTGGACATCGTCGTCACCTCGGGTGAGCTCGTGGCCGTGATGGGGCCGTCCGGCTCGGGCAAGTCGACGCTCATGCACATCCTCGCCGGGCTCGACAACCCGACCTCGGGGACGGTGATGATCGCCGGCACGGAGATCACGCGGCTCAACGACGCGCGCCTCACACAGCTGCGGCGCGACCACATCGGCTTCGTCTTCCAGTTCTTCAACCTCCTGCCGATGCTCGATGCCGAGGAGAACATCGTCCTGCCGCTCACGATCGCCGGCGAGAAGGCCGACCCCGCCTGGCTCGACACTCTGCTCGACCAGGTCGGCCTCTCCGACCGACGCAAGCACCGGCCGTCGGAGCTCTCCGGCGGGCAGCAGCAGCGCGTCGCGATCGCGCGTGCCCTCGTGTCGCGCCCGACGATTCTCTTTGCCGACGAGCCGACCGGAAACCTCGACTCCAAGACCGGTGGCGAGATTCTCGAGCTCGTGCGCTCGTCGACCGACGCGTACGGCCAGACCACGGTGATGGTGACGCACGAGGCTCGCGCCGCGGCGATCGCGGACCGCGTCCTGTTCATCGCGGACGGGCTGATCGTGCAAGAGCTGAGCGGCGCGAGCCAGGCTGACGTGCTCGCCGTCATGAGCGGTCTGCAGTAGTGCTCGTCGTAGCCCTCAAGGGGCTGGCCGGGCGGAAGCTCCGGGCCGCGCTGACGGCAATCGCGATCATCCTCGGCGTCGCGATGATCAGCGGGACGTACGTCCTCACGGACACGATCAACAGCGCGTTCACGTCGATCTTCACGCAGACCTATCAGAACGCCGACGCGATCATCAGCGGCAAGACCGCCTTCACGAACGACAACGGGAACGGCGTGCAGGCGCCGAGCTTCCCTCAGTCCCTGCTGCCGAAAGTGCAGGCGCTCCCGGACGTGAAGGAGGCCGCCGGGTCCGTCACCGACGATCAGACGAAGCTCGTCGGACGCGACGGCAAGGTGATCTCGACGCACGGCGCGCCGGGCCTCGCGTTCAGCGTCAACCCCACCGGCGACCAGAGCTTCAACCCCCTCAAGCTCACGGCCGGACGCTGGCCGAACGGCCCGGACGAGATCGCGATCGACTCGAGCATCGCCTCGAGCAAGAACTACGCGCTCGGCGACATGATCGGCATCGAGAGGAACGGACCGGTGAAGCAGTTCCGCGTGGTCGGGATCGCGACGCTCCCCGGGGTCTCGATCGGCAGCGCCACCATCTCCGTGTTCGACCTCCCGACGCTGCAGAAGCTGCTCGGGCGCGTCGGCATGCTCGACCTGATCCGGGTGCAGGCGAAGTCGGGCGTGCCCACCTCGAGGCTGATCGCCCAGATCAAGCCCCTTCTGCCTCCGTCGGCTCAGGTACGCAACGTCGCCGCGCAGGTGAAGGAGGACAAGAAGAGCGTCAACGGCTTCACGAGCTTCATCCGATACTTCCTGCTGGCGTTCGCCGCAATCGCGCTCTTCGTCGGCAGCTTCGTGATCGCGAATACGCTCTCGATCACGATCGCCCAGCGGACGCGGGAGTTCGCGACGCTCCGTACGCTCGGCGCGACCCGCAAGCAGATTCGCCGCGCGGTGGTCATCGAGGCGCTCGTGATCGGCATCCTCGGTTCGATCACCGGCCTCTTCCTGGGGCTTGCGCTCGCGAAGGGCCTCGAGGCGGTGTTCAAGTCGATCGGGATCGACCTGCCGACGGCCGGCACCGTGTTCGCGACGCGAACGGTCGTCGTCTGCCTCCTCGTGGGCACGATCGTCACCCTGCTTGCGAGCCTGCGGCCGGCGCGACGCGCGATGCGAGTGCCTCCGATCGCTGCAGTCAGAGAGGGGGCCGAGCTGCCGCGCGGGCGCTTCGCGCGCTGGACGCCGTACGTCTCGGCCGCGACGCTCCTGCTCGGCATCCTGCTCCTCGTCTACGGCGTCCTCGCCCACAACCTCGCGACGGGAACGCGCCTGTTCTCACTCGGCGTGGGGATCCTGCTCCTCTTCTTCGGGGTGTCGGCGAATGCAGAGCGGGTCGTGCGCCCGCTCGCCTCGGTGCTCGGTTGGCCGGCGGCGCGCCTCGGTGGTGCGGCCGGCGCGCTCGCGCGCGACAACACGAAGCGCAATCCCAAGCGAACGGCGTCCACTGCGTCGGCCTTGATGATCGGGCTGGCGCTCGTGACCTTCGTAGCCATCCTCGGCCAGGGCATCCGCTCGTCGTTCGAGAGCGCCGTGGACGACCTCTTCAAGGCGAACTACGCGCTCACCGCCGACGACACCTTCACGCCGCTGACGATCGCCGCCGAGAAGGCCGTCGCGAAGGCGCCGGGCGTCACGACCGTCTCCGGAATCCGCGCGGGCTCGGCGAAGGTCTTCGGAAAGGTGGAGAACCTGACCGGCGCAGACGCCCAGCTGACGAAGGTGGTCCACCTCGACTGGAAGGAAGGCTCGAACGCGGTACCGGCGGAGCTCGGCCAGACGGGCGCGTTCGTGGACGACAAGTACGCGAAGAAGCACCACTTGCACATCGGCTCGCCGCTCACGCTCGAGACGCCGACGGCGAAGCACCTCCACGTCAAGGTCGACGGCGTCTTCAAGCTGCCAAAGGGTGGCTCGCCGTTCGGCACCGTCACGATCTCGAATGCGCTCTTCGACGCGAACTACGTCGATCCGCAGAACGAGATGGCGTTCGTCAACATCAAGGGCGGCGTCACCGACGCGAACACGGCCGCCCTGAACAAGGCGGTGGCCGACTTCGCGGACGCCAAGATCCAGACGCACGAGCAGTTCAAGGCGAGCTTCGAGAAGCCGCTGAACAGCATCCTCAGCCTGCTCTACGTGCTGCTCGCGCTCTCAGTCGTCGTCAGCCTGTTCGGGATCGTGAACACGCTCGTGCTCACGGTGTTCGAGCGGACGCGCGAGATCGGGATGCTGCGCGCCGTCGGTCTGACGCGGCGTCAGACGCGCCGGATGATCCGAAACGAGAGCATCGTCACGTCGCTGATCGGCGCCGCCCTCGGGATCGTGGTCGGCTTCTTCCTCGGGCTCCTCGTGACGCACGCGCTCTCGGACGAGGGCATCGTGTTCGCCGTGCCGTGGGTGTCGCTCGTCTTCTTCGTGATCGCGGCGATCATCATCGGCATCCTGGCCGCAATCTGGCCCGCGCGCCGCGCGGCGAACCTGAACGTGCTGCAAGCGCTCCAGTACGAGTAGCGGCTAGCCCGACGCGGAGTCAGGCGGGCGGCGCGCGCCAGGGACCCGCCTCGCGCGTGACGGGGTAGCCCGCCCAGACCAACCGCTCCACGGAACCGTCAGGCCCGCGCGCGACGCGCAGAGCCTCACCCTGCTCCGGTCCCGAGACCGTCCGCCAGCGATCGTCGGTCTCCCTCTCGAAGACGGAAGAAGGCCGCCAGTCCGGCATTCCGTCGAACCGCGCCTCGAGCTTCCCCTCGCGCCAGCGGAACACGACTCGCGTCGCCTCCATGAACCAGATCCCCAGGATCGGGACGACCTCGTCGGGCGGCGGCTCGCCGATGCGCCACGCCTCGGGCGCGACCGGCCACTCGTCGACCGTCGCGGTGAGGAGCGCGACGCCGAGCTCGCCGAGATCTGCCTCGCTCTCGTTCGTGAGCGACGCGACGACGACCTTTTCCTTCGCCGAGAAGATGAGCTCCGCGATGAAGCCGGGCATCGAGCCGCCGTGGCCCGCGAGGATCCGGTCGCCGTCACGGGTGAGCCCGAGGCCGAGCCCGTAGCCCGCCAGCCAGCGCTCGTGGTCGGCGATCGCCTGCACCGTGCGCATCTCCGCGGCGCTCGAGGACGCAAGGATGGACTCGTCAGGATCGGCGAGGAACGCGCCCCAGCGGCAGATGTCGCCGACCGTCCCCCACAGCTGACCCGCCGACGCCCACGCGCCGGTCTCCATGGCGATCGTGTCCCAGACGCCGTCGGCGTACGGCTGCGCGACATAGCCCTTCGCCGCCGGCGGCTCCGGCTCGAAGCTCACGCGTGTCAGGCCGACCGGCTCGAGCAGGCGCTCGCGGACGTAGTCCTGGTACGGGACGCCCGAGACTCGCTCGACGACGATCCCGAGCAGCGCGAAGGCGAGGTTGGAGTAGTGGAACCGGGCGCCGGACGGGAGCACGAGCTCGGCCTGCGCGAGTGTCTCGAGCACCTCGTCCGGCGGTGCGAAGCGCAGGCTCAGCCACGAGTCGTCCTGCGTCTCGCGTTGCAGGCCCGAGACGTGCGAGAGGAGTCGGCGGATCGTCGGCGTGTACGCCGCACCTTCGACGTGTCCCTCGAGCGTGTCCTCGAGGTCGAGCTTGCCCGCGTCGCGCAGCTGCATGATCGCGGCCGCGGTGAACGTCTTCGTGATCGAGCCGATGCGGTACTGCGTGTCCGGCGTCGCCTCGATACCCGCCTCGACGTCCGCGGCGCCGACCGCCGTCTCCCAGACGAGCTCGCCGTCTCGCAGGACGGCTGCGGCGAGGCTTGCGAAGCGCTTCTCGCGCTGCTCGCTCCGGACCCGCTGCTCGAGCTTCGCCACGAGGCTCTCAGGCGGGGACAGAGAGCACCTCCTGCATCCGTTCGATCGCCTGATCGACGTCGTCGTCCTCGATGTCGAGGTGCGTGACGGCGCGCAGCCAACCCGGCCTCAGGCCGCCGACGCCGACTCCCCGCTCGGCGAGCCGCTCGCGCAGGCCCCGCTCGTCAGGGATGGGGACGAAGTTCGTCTCGACGGTCGTGGGATCGATGCCGATGCCGTCGGCGAGCCTTAGCGCGCGGGCGTGGTCGTCCGCGAGCCGCTCGACGTGGTGGTCGAGCGCGTAGAGCATCGCGGCGGCGGCGATCCCCGACTGCCGCAGAGCGCCGCCGAAGAGGAACTTCCCCTCCCACGCCTGTTCGATCGTCTCGGCCGAGCCGGCAAGGACTGCGCCGAACGGGCAGCCGAGCCCCTTCGAGAAGCAGATCGTGACGGTGTCGGCGAGCCCTCCCCACGCCGCCGGCTCGATGCCCGCGGCCACCGATGCGTTGAAGAGGCGCGCACCGTCGAGGTGGACTGCGGCCCCGTGCGAGCGCGCCGCGTCCGCCGCAGCGCGGAACTCGTCGAGTGGCCAGATGCGGCCGCCGGAGCTGCGATGCGTGTTCTCCAGCACGAGCACGCTCCCGGCGCCGAACTCCTCGAGCTCGGAGATTTGCTCCGGCGTCGGCCTCCCCGCCTCCGCGACAAGTCCCTGCATGACGAGGCCGGAGTGGATGGCCGGTCCTCCCCACTCGTAGATGAGGACGTGCGTCCTCTCCTCGGCCACGACCTTGCAGCCGGGCCGGCTGAGCACGCGCAGCGCGGCCTGGTTCGCCATCGTCGCCGTCGGCAGGAAGAGCGCCGCCTCGTGGCCGAGCAGCTCGGCCATCCGGCGCTGCAGCGCGTTCGTGGTGGGGTCCTCGCGCTCCTGCTCGTCGCCGACCTCGGCGGCCGACATGGCCGCAAGCATCCCCTGAGTCGGCTTCGTGACGGTGTCGGAGCGGAGATCGATCACGACCGGGGACGCTACCGTAGTCCGATGGAGCTGAAACTCCTCGAGCAGACGCTGCGCGAGCGCGGCGAGCCGGCCTTCCGTGCCCGCCAGGTGTGGGAGTGGACGGCGCGCGGCGCGCCCGGCTACGCGGAGATGACGAACCTGCCGCGCGCCCTGCGCGAGGAGCTCTCGGGCGTCGTGCCGTTTTCGACTCTCGAGGTCGAGACCGAGCGCGAGTCGCGCGACGGAACGGTGAAGACGCTGTTCCGCACGGCGGACGGCCATCCCGTCGAGGCCGTGTTGATGCGCTACCGCGACGGCCGCCGCTCGCTCTGCCTCTCCTCGCAGTCGGGCTGCCCGCTCACGTGCACGTTCTGCGCAACCGGCGCGATGGCCTTCGGGCGGAACCTGACGGCCTCGGAGATCCTCGACCAGGCCCTCCACTTCCGGCGGCTCACGAAGGTCGACCATGCGGTGTTCATGGGGATGGG
>DATBAH010000086.1:0-4756 GCA_036271615.1 Gaiellaceae bacterium | reverse complement strand
CGACGAACTCGGCCATGTTGGTGAACCCCATGACCCGGTTGTAGAACTCGACCCACTGATCCATCTTGCCGAGCTCGACGTTGCCGACGACGTGGTCGATGTTCAGGAGGCCGACCCCCGGGTCGGCGTGACCGTTCTCCGAGACCGACGCGTAGCCCGGGAGGAACGGCCCTGCGTAGTCGGCACGATTGACGAAGGTGTGGATCGTGTCGCCGTACGTCGCGATCGCCGACCGCTCGACCGCGCCGAACTCGTCCTCCTCGCGCCGGGGCTCCATGACGCTGCGGGCGCCTCGTGACACGGCTTCGCGGTAGGCCTGCGTTGCATCGGGGACGGTGAGCGCGATGTCGCGGACGCCGTCGCCGTGTCGCGCGTGGTGCTTCGTGATCTCGTGTTCCTCGCGTAGCGCGCTCGTGACGACGAAGCGGACGTCTCCCTGCTCGAGCACGTAGGAAGCGCGGTCGCGGACCCCGGTCTCGGGGCCTGCGTACGCCGTTCGGGTGAAGCCCATGGCGTGCTCGTAGAAGTACGCCGCCTGCTTTGCGTTGCCGACCCAGAGCTCGACGTGATCCCAGCCCTCGAGCGGCATGAAGTCTTCGGCCATGTACCGATTATGCACTCACGCGACGGCGACGAAGTCGCGGCCCTCGACAAGCCCGAGCCCGGCGGCGCGCTCCTCGTCGTACCGGCAGCAGGACGGAGACGCGCGGAGGGCTCACTCGACCGTGGGCACTTGCGCGGGCACTTGTCGCCCGACGCGCTCGTACGCGATGCCCGCGAAGATGAGCAGGCCGCCGACGATCTCGAGCCCGTGGATCGACTCGGAGAGGATCAGGAGCGCGAAGAGCACGCCGAAGAACGGCTGCATGTTGTTGAAGATCGACGCGCGCGCGGCGCCGACCCGGTCGACTGCGGTGAACCAGAGGATGTTCGTGAGGAAGAGCGGCCCGATCACCGCGTAGACGAAGCCGAGCCAGACCGTCCCGGAGAAGGCGAAGTCCTGTCGACCGATCTGCGGGATGCTCACGAGCGCAAGCGGCGCCCAGCCGATGGCGAGCACGATCGCGCTGATCCGGTACGGCGAGTAGCGGCGCATCAGCGGCGCGATCGCAACGGTGTACGCCGCCCAGGTGAACGCAAGCGAGATCGCGAGCAGATCGCCCTTCCAGCCCGAGACGAGCCCGCCGCCGGCGCCGACCGCGATGAGCGCGACGCCGGCGAAGGTCAGGGCGGCGCCGATCCAGAACGACCGGCCCAGATGTGCGTGCAGAACCGCGATCGAGATCAACCCGATGAACATCGGGCACGTGCCGAAGAGGAGCGACACCGTCGAGGCGTGGGCGAACTCGAGGCTGTAGACGAAGCAGATCTGGTTCAGGAAGATCATCGCCGCCGCGATGCCGACGTAGATCCAGTCCTCGCGGGCGATGCGGAACGAGCGCTCGCGCCACCAGGTGTAGATCCAGAAGATGGCGATCGCCGCGAAGTAGCGAATGGTGGCGTAGGCGAGCGGCAGCCAGCCGTGCTCGAGCATGTACTTCGTGACGGTGACGTTGAGCGCCCAGAGCAGGACGGCGCCGAGCAGCATCGCGTCTACTGGGGAGACTCGCCGCACGTCCGCGAACGTACCTTCGTTAGGCTCCGAACCGATGCCGGAGCCGACCTTCGCCGACGTCGACGAGCTCGTCGGGCCTGCGACGCCGCACTTCGCCTACCAGCTCCGTGCCCGCGTGCTCGAGCTCGTCCTCGACCTGCCCGAGGAGCATCCGGTGCGGCAGTACGCGAAGGAGAAGATGGAGCTGCTCGACCGGCTCGGGTACGCGTCGTCGAAGGCCGACGACGGCCCGCGCGAGCCGCGCTCGCGGCCCGGTTGGAGCGAGCTGCCGAGCTCGGCGCCGGCAGACGAGCCTCTGCCGAGACTGCGATGAGCCTGAAAGGGGCCTCGGTGCTCGTCACCGGGGGGACCCGTGGGATCGGCCGCGCGATCGCGCTCCGGCTCGTGGCCGACGGAGCCGCGCGCGCCGTGCTCGGCTACATGCGCAACGACAAGGCCGCCGACGAGGCTGCGGCCCTCGTGCAGGAGGCGGGCGCGGAGGCCGTGCTCGTGCGCGGAAATGTCGCGGACGAGCGCACGATCGAGGAGCTCGCCGCCGGCGGCCCGTACCGGGTCGTCGTCCACAACGCGGCCACGGGCGTGATCCGCCCCGCGCTCGAGACCGAGGACAAGCACTGGGACTGGACGCTCAACGCGAACGCGCGCGCCCTCCTCTCGCTCGCCCGCGCCACGGCGCCGGCGATGGAGGAAGGCGGGGCGATCCTCGCGATCTCGAGCCTCGGCTCGCAGCGCGTCCTCCCGAACTACGTCCTCGTCGGCACGTCGAAGGCGGCCCTCGAGTCGGTCGTCCGGTATCTCGCCGTCGACCTCGCTCCACGTGGGATCCGCGTCAACTGCGTCTCCGCGGGTGTCGTCGACACCGAGGCGCTCGACTGGTTCCCGAACAAGGAGCAGATGCTCGCCTCGGTGAAGCGCACGCCGGCCGGGCGCCTGGTCGAGCCCGAGGACGTGGCTGCGGCCATCTCCTTCCTCTGCTCGCCGGACGCGGCGATGGTTTGCGGCCAGACGCTCATCGTGGACGGCGGCTACTCGCTCGGTGCGTGATGGAGCCGACCGAGGAGAACATCCGAGCCTGGGACGCCGCGCACCGCGGGCGCGCCGAGCCGGTGGAGCTGCCGCCGACCGTGCAGCGCACGCTCGGCGACCTGAAGGGCAAGCGCGTCCTCCATCTCCATTGCGGCACGGGAGAGGCGACAGCGGCGTTGGCGGAACTCGGAGCCGAGGCGACCGGAGTCGACGCGCGGCCGGGAGCGCTCGAGACGGCACGCGAGCGGTGGCCGAAGATCCTCTGGGTGGACGGTGACCCGCAGTCGTTGCCGCGACAGCTGCGGCGCGGCCGCTTCGACCTCGTCTACTCGGGCGAGGGCGTGCTGGGCCACCTCGACGATCTCGACGGCTGGGCGATCGGCATCGCGGCGGCGCTGCGGGAGCACGGCGAGCTCCTCCTCTTCGACGACCATCCCGTCGCGGATTGCGTCGACGCGTTCCTCCGCTGGCGGAGCGACTATTTCCGCGATCCCGCCGATCCCGACCGGCTGTGGCGGCTGGGCCAGGTCGTGAGCACGCTCGCGCGCGCCGGGCTGTTCGTCCAGGCGCTGGAGGAGTACCCGGGCGGCACGTCGCGCCGTGGCCACGACCGCCGCATCCCGGCGACGTTCCTCCTCTACGCCCGCCAAGCCGGTTAGCGTCCGCAAGCGCCACGTCCGAGGTCGCCACGTCCGGTGTCTGACACCGAAGACCTGGCCCGTCCGGACGGGTCGATGCCGCTTTTTGGCTTGATCACGCGCGGGAACTGTCTTCAGTGGACATGGCAGGTGTCTGACACCTAGACATGGCTGGACAGGCGAGCGAAGGCCTCGTCGAGCTCGGCGTCGGTGATGGTCAGCGGCGGTGTCGCCTGGATCAGGGAGCCGTCGACACCCGCCGGGACTACGATCACGCCGCGCTCGAGCGCCTCGTCGGCGTCGCCCTCACGGGCTCGGAGGAGGCCACGACCGCGCCAGCCCTCGCGCTCGAAGCGCTCGCCTGCCTCGCGCACGCGGTCGAGGAGCCTCGGTACCTCTTCGAGCACGACGAGGGCTGCGGCGCACGCGAGCGGGTTCCCGACGTGCGTGTGCGTGTAGACGTCCTCGGGCCCCAGCTGCCAGAGCTCCTCGAGCCCGTCGCGGCAGAAGAGCGCGGCCGAGAGCGGCAGCCCGCCGCCGAGGGCCTTGCCGACGCAGAGCACGTCCGCGACCTCGCCGCCCGGCCACATCTCCCCCACGCGTCCGAGACCACAGTAGATCGAGTCGACCAAGAGGAGTGCGCCGGCCTCGTCACAACGGCGACGCAGGGTCTCGAGGAAGCCGTCCGGCGGCACACGCGAGCCCGCCCTCCCCTGCACCGGCTCGACGATCACGCAGCCGGCGTCCTCCGGCAGCGGCCCGGGGTCCTCGCCGTACGGCCGCCGGTGCACGGGCCCCGGCAGCCACGGCGCGAATGGCTCGCGGAACCGCTCGAATCCCGTCGCCGCGAGCGCAAGCAGCCCGGTGCCGTGGTACGCGCCCTCGAAGGCGACGATGCCCGGCCGCCCGGTCGCAAGCAGGGCCGTGCGCAAGGCGATCTCGACCGCGTCCTCCCCCGTCACTCCGAGCTTGGCCGGCCGCGGCAGCGCCTCGCGCAGGCGCACCGTCACCTCGGCGTCCGCGAGGTCGCCGAGCGCGTGCACGACCTCCTGCTCGCGCCAGGTCTCGAGGATCCGCGGATTGCGGTGCCCGAGCGCCGCCACGCCGAAGCCGCCGGTGAGGTCGAGCAGCTCGCGCCCGTCCGCGAGCGTGACGCGGCAGCCCTCGGCCCGCGCCCAGATCACCGAGAGCCCAAATGCAGCATGCGCCCCGCCGTCGCTCTGGCGATCGTCGTCGCCATCGCCGGATTTTCCTGCAGCCGCCGCACCGAGTAGCTGTACCAGTGCTCGCCGAACGGGACGTAGACGCGCAGCCGGTGCCCTTCGGCGACGAGCTCGGCGCGCCGCTCCTCCCGCACCCCCAGCAGCATCTGAAGCTCGTACTCGAGCGGCCCGAGCCGGCGCTGTGAGACCCGCGCGAGCGACTCCCCGATCAGCCACTCGTCATGCGTTGCGATCCCGACGTAGCAGCCGGCAGC
>DATBAH010000085.1:0-18136 GCA_036271615.1 Gaiellaceae bacterium | reverse complement strand
GTTCGGCTGGGCGCGGACCGCGAGAAGTTCCATCGCATCTTCTGGCACGCGCGCATCGACAGCTACTCCCCAGAGCACGCCGACCGCGGCCGCTGGCGCGACCTCGGCTGGCCCGACAACGCCGTCGTCTGTCTCTCGCTCCGCAACTTCCGTCCCTACTCGAACCTCGACGTCGTCCTGCGGGCTTTTGCGAAGGCGCGAGAACAGGCTCCCGAGTTGCGGCTCTTTTCGAGCGCCGGCGGCGGCTGGACGCGCGACGAGTTCGACCGGCTCGCCGCGGAGCTCGGGCTGGAGCCGTACATGGCCGTCCGCGACGTGCCCGCCGCCGAGCTTCCGGCGGTGACGGCGTCCGCCGACTTCGCCGTCACGCTCGCCGACGTCGACTCCTCGCCCGCCTCGCTGCTCGAGACGATGGCGAGCGGCGTCCCGCTGGTCGTCGGCCTCGCGCCGTCCATGGACGAGTGGATCCAGCAGGGCGAAGGCGGGGAGCTCGAGGACAGGCACGACGTGGATGCGGTCGCGGCCGCGATGGTGCGCCTCGCCCGCGACCCCGAGCTGCGCCGGCGCTACGGCGAACGGAACCTCCGCGAGGTGCAGGCCCGCTTCGGCGACCCGACCGCACAGCTCGAGCAGGTCTACCGGGAGGTGCTCGGCCGGTGAGGCGTGTCCTGGCTCTCGCGTTCGACGGCGCCGACTACGCCCTCGTCCAGCGGCTCATGGGCGAGGGGAAGCTGCCCACCATCTCGCGGCTCGCGCGCGAGGGGACGTTCGGGCCGCTCCGCTCCACGATCCCCGCCTTCACGCCCACGGCGTGGTCGACCTTCCTGACCGGGCTCAATCCCGGGGGTCACGGCATCTTCAACTTCACCACCAACCCGAACCGCGGCACGCAGAAGCTCGAGAGCGCCGCCAGCCGCGCGGGCACGCCGATCTGGCGCCTGCTCGGCTCGGCCGGGATCCGCTCGGCCTACGTCGGGATCCCGTTCACGTACCCGGCGGAGCCGCTCGACGGCATCGTCGTGACCGGCTACGGCGGCCCCGAGCGGCCGCAGATCCTGCCGGCCAGCGCCGAGGAGCGGATCTTCGCCGCGTATCCCGACCTCGTCACCGCTCATCACCCCATGGCCGAGCGCTGGTGGGAGGACTTCCCCGCCTACGCGCAGCGCCTGCTCGAGCACGCGGAGCAGATGGCGGGCGTCTGCAAGCTCGTCTACGAGCTGGAGCCGGAGCTCGGCCTGCTCTGCGTCGACTTCATGAGCACCGATCACGTCGGCCACCTCGGCTTCGCCCGCTTCGACCCCGGACATCCGGCGCATCAGGCGACGGGAGCCGGCGACGAGCTTCTCCGCGTGTACGAGCGCGTCGACGAGCTGTGCGGCGAGCTGATCGACGCGGCCGAGGCGCAATACGGCGAGGAGCCGACCGTCCTGCTCTTCTCGGACCACGGGATGAAGCCGATCTACTGGATGTTCCACCTCGACCGCTGGCTCGAGGAGCGCGGCCATCTCCGCTTCCGCAAGCGGTCGCTCCAGCCGTGGCGGCGCGGGCGGCTCGACTATCTCGCGCGCGTCGACCAGAAGCTCGTGCGGACGGTCGGCTGGTACGGGCGCGCCCTCGACCGCGTTCCTTTCGTGCCGCGACCGGCGGAGGATCGCCTCTTTGCCGACATCGACTTCGGCTCGACGCATGCGTACGGATTCGCCTCCCAGGGACAGCTCTACGCCGGCGAGCTGACCGGCGCGCGAGACGACCCCGCCTACATCGACGGACTCGCCGCGGAGCTGGCAGAGGTGCCGCACCCGGAGACCGGCGATCCCGCCTTCCAGGTGCTGCGCAAGGAGGAGCTCTACTCGGGGCCGTTCCTCGACAAGGCGCCCGAGCTGATGCTCATCCCGCACGACGAGCGGATCAACGTCGACCCTTCCCGCCGCCGCTGGACCGAGGCCTTCGAGCGGCACGAGCGGCTCGATCCCGAGGTCTCGTACGGCTACTCGGGCCACCACGGCGTAACGGGGATCCTCGCAGCGACCGGACCCGGGATACAGCCCGCCGACCTGCCCGAGGGCTCCGAGATCGTGCAGCTGCCCGCCACGATCCTCCGCCTGCTCGGACTCTCGGCGGATGGGCTCGACGGCGAGCCGCTGGCGGCGATCCTCGAGGAGGACGCAGGCGTGGAGGCAGAGGCAGTCGCGGCAGAGACGCCGCGCGAGGCAAGCGACGAGCCCGTCTACTCCGAGGAGGAGGAGCGGCAGATGGTCGAGCGCCTTCGCGACCTCGGCTACGAGTAGCGCCGACCAGACGGCTACCGTTCCGGCGCGTGAAGCCGCTCCTCTACGTCATCTTCCAGCTCGTCGTCCTCGGGTGGGCGTTCTTCGCCCACGTCCGCAAAGACCCACTGCCGTGGTACCGGTTCCTGTGGCTCGGGGCGATCGCCGGCGTGATCGGCCTCGACGTCTGGTACTTCTCGAACTACGCGTATCCGGCCGGCTTCAGCTTCTGACGACTGGCTTGCGGCCGAGGACGACCTCGGTGTCGCCGGGCCAGTCCCAGAAGAGGCCCTCGGGCGAGCGAGCCGCCAGCAGCGCGCGCACCTCGCCCACGAAGTCCTCGAGGCGGTCACCGAACAGGTGCGGCGCCGAGGAGGAGAGTGAGAGATACCCCGACAGCACGCTCTCGCTGTCCCGCAACAGGTCGGGGATGCCGGGGACGAAGATCGGTCGCGGCTCCCCGAAGCGGGTGCGGACGAGGACGTCCTCGAAGCGGTGCTCTCGCAGCGGCGATAGGCCCTGACCCGCGCGCCTGGCCGAGCCGAGGTATTTCTGGACCACTGCCCCGATCTCCTCGTGCGGAATCGGCGGCGGCCCGGGGCTCGGCGGCTCCGGCCGGTCCTTCACCGTATTGACGATCAGGGCGAGCGCCCCGCCGGTCTCGAGCATGTCGTACACGGCCTCGGCCACCCGGGCCTCGTCCGTCCAGTGGAACGACGAGCCGAAGGTGACCAGCCGATACGGGCCCGGCGCAGCCTCCGGGAGGTCCTCGGCGAGGGCCTGCACCCAGCGAATGTTCTCGATGCCGCGCTCATGGGCGACGCGTTTCCCTTCCGCGAGCATCGCCGCGTCGGGGTCGAGGCCGACCGCCTCGTCGAACAGATGCGCGAGCCGGACGGTGAGGATGCCCGGCCCGCAGCCGCCGTCGAGCAGCCTCCCGGTTCCGTCCAGGTCGAGCTCCTCGGCAAGAACCTCCTCGAGCTGCGGCGAGTAGGGCGGCCGGCCGTACCGGTAGTGAGCGGCGGCACCTTCGAAGATCGTGGGGTCGTACGAAGCCATCTAGCTCGACGGTGACCGCTCGGCCCGCAGCCCGTCGCGGGCAAGCCGAAAACCGACGAGACCGACGAAGACGGCGAAGACGACACGTAGCGTCGACGCGGGCAGCGCGAGCGCGAGCAGCGCGCCGACCACGCTGCCGATCGCGCCGAAGACGCCGAAGCGGAGCGCGAGCCCGAGGTCGCCGACGCCACGGCGCCGCAGCGCGATGCTCCCTGCGATCGCCGTCGGCAGGATCACGAGCAGCGACGTCGCCTCGGCCGAGTGCTGCGAGAAGCCTGCCGCCAGCGTGAGGAACGGGACGATGAGCGTTCCGCCGCCGACTCCGAGCAGCCCCGAAGCCACACCGGCGACGACGCCGAACGCCACGAGCGCGACGAACAGCGTTCCCCCGCTCATTCGTGCACTCCCAACAACACCGCGACCCCGACGAGGAACAGGCCGAAGACGATCTTGAGCAGCCGCTCGTCGATCCGCACGAGAAGGCGCGCTCCGATCGGCGCGCCGACCACCGACCCGGCGGCGAGCGCGAGCGCCGTCCCGTACCGCACCTCGCCCGCGACGCCGTAGGTGGCGATGCCCGCGATGCTGATCGGGATGATCGCGCCGAGCGACATCGCGTGCGCCTCACGCTGCGCGTAGCTCGCCCACAGCACGAGCAGCGGCACCATCACGATCCCTCCGCCCACCCCGAGCAGCCCCGACAGGAGGCCGCCGCCGAGCCCGATCGCGAGCAGCTTCGGGTCGAGCGCGAGCGAATCCAGGCGTTCACGCATGGCGCGGCAGACTAACGTTGCGCGGATGAGCTTCTCGACGCGACCCGAGCTCCGAGGAACCTTCGGCATGGTGGCGTCGACGCACTGGCTCGCGTCGGCGGCGGGCATGGCCGTGCTCGAGCAGGGCGGGAACGCGTTCGACGCCGCCGTCGCGACAGGGTTCACGCTGCAGGTCGTCGAGCCGCACCTGAACGGGCCCGGCGGGGACCTGCCGGCGCTGCTCTGGCCCGCGGGGAGCGACGGGCCGATCGTCCTCTGCGCCCAGGGCTCCGCGCCGCGGGCGGCGACGATCGAGCGCTATCGCGACGAGCTCGGGCTGGAGCTCGTCCCGGGCACAGGGCCACTCGCTGCGGTCGTGCCCGGCGCGTTCGGCGGCTGGATCGCAATGCTGCGCGAGCACGGGACACTGCCGCTCCGGGACGTGCTCCGCTTCGCGATCGGGTACGCGGAGGACGGCTATCCCGCCGTTGCGGCGATCGGCGACGGGATCCGCCGCGTGGAGCAGCTCTTCCGCGACGACTGGACGACGAGCATCGACGTCTATCTGCCGATCCCGAAACCGGGCACGCTGCACCGGAACCGCAAGCTCGCCGCCACCTACCGCCGCATTCTCGAGGAGGCTGAAGCGGCCTCGACGGACCGGGACGCGCAGCTCGAGGCGGCACACGACTGCTGGTACCGGGGCTTCGTCGCCGAGGCGTTCGTCCGCTTCCAGGAGCTCGAGTGGCTCGACAGCTCCGGTGAGCGCCACTCCGGCCTGCTCACCGAGGAGGATCTGCGCGACTGGGCACCGACGTGGGAGGCGCCGCTCTCCGTCCACTACCACGGCTACGACGTCTTCAAGGCGGGACCGTGGAGCCAGGCGCCGGTCTTCCTCCAGCAGCTTCGCCTGCTCGAGGGCTTCGACCTCGGCGCGATGAGCCAGGCGAGCGAAGAGTGGGTGCACATCGTCACCGAGTGCGCGAAGCTCGCGTTCGCGGATCGGGAAGCCTGGTACGGCGACCCCGAGTTCGTCGACGTGCCGCTCGACGGCCTGCTCTCGCGGGAGTACGCGGAGGAGCGGCGCGAGCTCGTGGGCGACGAGTCCTCGCCGGAGCTCCGTCCCGGGTCACCCGGCGGCCGCGAGCCACGGCTCGCGCAACCGGTCGGGAATGCGCCGGTCGCGCCGGGCGTCGGGGAGCCGACGCGTGGGGACACGGTCCATCTCGACGTCGTCGACCGCGACGGGAACATGGTCTCCGCGACGCCGAGCGGCGGCTGGCTCTGGGGCGCGCCGGTGATCCCGTCCCTCGGCTTCTGCCTCGGCACGCGGGCGCAGATGTTCTGGCTCGAGGAGGGGCTGCCGAACTCGCTCGAGCCCGGCAAGCGCCCGCGGACGACCCTCTCGCCGACGCTCGCAGCGAGCGGGGAGTCGCGCCTCGCTCTCGGCACGCCGGGCGGCGACCAGCAGGACCAGTGGACGCTGCACGCCTTTCTCGGCCACGTCCACCACGATCTCGACCTGCAGGAGGCGATCGACGCGCCGAACCACCACACCGAGGCGTTTCCGTCAAGCTTCTATCCCCGCGAGACTCTCCCCCGGCACGTGGCGGTCGAGGAACGCGCCGGCCGGAACACGATCGACGGGCTGCGCGCCCGCGGGCACGAGGTCGAGGAGTCCGGCCCGTGGACGCTCGGGCGGGTCACCGCCGTCGGGCGCGAGCCGGACGGGATCCTCAAAGCCGGCGCGAATCCGCGCGGCCGGCAGGGGTACGCGGCCGGCCGCTGAACGAGATCGCCGCTGAGACCGCGTCGCAGGAGCCGCTCGGCGAGTCGCGCTGGCCGCCTGCAGCGGCGCTCGTCGTCTTCATGGCGTTCACGATCGCCGCCCGGCTGTGGCTGCCGGGGGAGTCGCCCGTACGAGTGCCCTGGCTCGTTCCGTCGCTCGAAGCCGCGCTCCTCGTGGCGATCGTCGCGGGAGACCCGGCCCGGCTTGCGAGGCGCACCCCGTGGGTGCACCGGATCGCGGTCGCCATCGTCGTCTTGCTGGTCGCGGCCGCGTTGTGGGCCACGGCCCTCCTCGTCTACGACCTGATCAAGGGACACGGTGTCAGTCAGTCTGCGACGAAGCTCCTCGCCTCCGGGGCGCTCGTCTGGTTCGGCAACAACGTCGCGTTCGGGATGCTCTACTGGCTGATCGACGGCGGCGGGCCGGTCGCCCGTTCTCGCGGCACCAGGCCCGTCGACTTCGCCTTTACGCAGCAGCTCAGCCCGGAAATCGCCCCTCCCGGTTGGCGGCCTGTCTTCCTCGACTACCTCCACCTCGGCTTCACGAACGCGACGGCGTTCAGCCCGACGGACGTGATGCCGCTCAGCCTGAGGGCGAAGTACGCGATGGTCGTCCAGTCGACCGTCGCGCTCGCGCTGTTCGGGCTCGTGGTCGCGCGAGCCGTGAACGCGTTCTGACCGCGCCTCGGCTCCTACGCGACGCCGAGCGTGACGACCTCGTCGACGAGGTCGAGACCCTCGTCTCGGTGGGTGATCAGGAGCACGCTTCGGTCGCCGGCCGCGTCGAAGGCTTCGTCGACGACCGCGCGGGCGGTCTCCGGATCGAGGTGGGCGGTCGGCTCGTCGAGCACGAGCACCCTCGCGTCGGACAGCAGCGCCCGCGCGAGAGTCAGCCGCTGCCTCTGGCCGCCGGAGAGCCGCCGTCCGTCCTCGCCGACGAGGGTGTCCAGCCCGTCCGGCAGCGACGCGACCCAGTCGTCGAGCCGGGCGCGCCGCAGCGCCTGGCGGAGCTCCGACTCGGTCGCATCCGGCCGGGCGAGCAAGAGGTTGGCTCGGATGGTCGAGTCGAACACGTGCGCCTCCTGCCCCGCGAGCGCGTACGTGGCGCGGACGTCCTCCTGCCGGTACTCGCCGAGGCCGCGACCGTCGAGTGTCACCTCTCCTCCGGTTGGATCGAGGAAGCGGAGCAGGAGGTTCGTCACCGTCGTCTTGCCGGCGCCGCTCGGCCCCACCAGCGCGACACGCCGCCCGGGCTCGAGCTGCAGGTCGAAGTCGGAGAGGACCGCCGTTCCGGCCTCGTAGCCCGCCGTCACCCCTTCGAGCGAGATCGCGAACCCAGCAGGAGGATCGAGCGGCGTCTCGGGATCCCGGACCGCCGGCTCGCGGTCGACGAGCTCCAGCACGCGCCGGCCGGACGCGAGAGTGCCCGCGAGCTCCCGTGCCGCAGAGGGCAAGCTCGCCACAGCCTCGAACGAGGCGAGTGCAAGCAGCGCCAGCATCGCGACGAGCACGCGATCGAGCGACCCCGCCGCGTGCGCCTGGACGCAGACGGCGAGGACGCCCACCAGGGTCAGACCGGCGACGAGGATGGAGAGCGCGTCGCCCAGACCGCCCGCGAGAGCGTCCCGCCTCGCGAGCCGATCGAGCTCGCGGTCGCCTTCCGCGATCCGCTCGAGCGTGCGCTCCTCGGCGCCGTAGACGACGAGCTCCGGCGCCGCCCGCAGCAGCTCGACGATCTCCGAGGCGAGCTCGCCTCTCAGCCGCGCCTGACGCCTCCCCGCCGCGCGGCCCGCCCGGCCGGCCACCAGCGGGACCCCGACCCCTCCGAGTACCAGCCCGGCGGCGAGCACCGCGCCCGCGGCGGGCAGGAAGGCTGCCGCCGTCCCGACGCAGACCGCCCCGGCCGCGAGCGCGACGAGCGGCGGGCCGAGCCCGCCGAGGTAGAGCCCCTGCAGCGCGTCGACGTCGCCGATCATCCGGGTCATCAGGTCGCCGCTGCGGAACGCCTGCAGCCCGGCGGGCGCGAGCGGCTCGATGCGCTCGTAGAAACGCGCCCGAACGTTGCCGAGGGCGCGAAGCGCGAGATCGTGCGACCAGAGCCGGTCCGCGTGCCGGGCGAGGGGACGCGCCAGCCCGAAGAAGCGAACCGCCACGATCGCCGCAGTCAGCGACAGGACGGCAGGTCGCTCGGCGGCTCGCGAGACGAGGTAGCCGGCGGTCGCCATCAGCCCCACCCCGAACAGGACCGTCAGGGAGCCGAGCGCGACCGCGACGGCGACCCGCGAGACGCGAATTCCCGACATGGCGAGCAGCCGGCTGACGACACTCCTCACGCGACGGCCTCCATGACCGAAGTGACCGCTCTCCCGTCCTCGATCCGGACGACGCGGTCGCAACGAGCCGCGAGCTCGGAACGGTGGGAGATCACCAGCATCGTGCAGCTACCTCGCTGCTCGTCGATCGCCGCGCCGATGCGATCCGCGCTCTCGGCGTCGAGGTGCGCGGTCGGCTCGTCGAGGACGACGAGCGGCGCGTCGCGCAGGAACACCCGGGCGAGCGCGAGCCTGCGGGCCTGGCCGGCCGAGAGCGGCCGCCCGCCGTCGCCGACGACCGTCTCGTACCCCTTCGGCAGAGCCTCGACGAAGCCGTCCGCGCCCGCCAGCTCCGCGGCCGCTCGCACGCGCTCGACGCTCGCGGTGGGATCGGCCAGGCGGATGTTCTCGGCGACGGTCCCACGAAGCACGGAAGGGCGCTGCGGCAGCCAGGCGAGCTGCCGGCGCCAGGCTTGCGGCTCGACCTCCGCGACGTCGACCCCGTCCGCGAGGAGCCGGCCCGTGGTCGGCTCCGCGAGCCGAAGGAGCAGCGAGGCGATCGTGCTCTTCCCCGCTCCGCTGAGCCCGACGAGCGCGACCGTCTCCCCTGCGCTCAGCTCCAGGTCGAGCTCGTCGAGCGCGGGCTGCCGGCGGCCGGGATAGCGGAACGAGACGCGCTCCAGCCGGATCGTCGCCGTTCGCAGGTCCGGAACCGGCGAGCGGGGGCGAGCGACGGCCGCGGGAAGCGGAGCCTCGCTGAGGTCGAGCAGGCGTCCCGCCACGGCAGCACCGTCGGCACTCGCGTGGAACTGCGCCGCGACGTTGCGGATCGGGACGTAGAGCTCGGGCGCCAGGACGAGAACCGTCAGGCCGGCCTGGAAGCCCAGTCCCCCGTCGACCAGCCTCACCCCGACGACCACGGCGACGAGGGCGACGCCGATCGTCGCCGCGAGCTCGAGCACGGTGCCCGAGAGGAAGGCGACGCGGAGCGTGCCCATGGTGGCCACGCGGTACCGGTCGCTGACTTCTTCGATCTGCTCGGCTTGCGCGTGCGCACGGTTGAAGGCGCGCAGCGTCGGGAGGCCGCGGACGACGTCGGCGAAATGGTGCGCGAGGATCGTGAGCGCCTGCCAGCGATCTCGGGCGCGATGCTCGGTGTAGCGGCCGATGAGCCACATGAACACCGGGACGAGCGGCAGGGTGAGCAGCATGATCCCCGCCGATGTGAGGTCGATCGACGCAACGAGCGCGAGCACGGCGAGCGGCGTCACTACCGCGAGCACGACCTGCGGGAGGTAGCGCGCGAAGGTCGTCTCGAGCGCATCGACTCCCGTCACCGCGAGGGTTGCGAGCTCGGAGCTCTCCGCGCCGTCGAGCGCCGCAGGCTGGTCGTGGAGCCGACGCTCCACGAGACCCAGCCGAAGCCGCGAGAGGATGCGACCGGCGGCGCGGCGTCCCACCACCTCGAAGCTCCAGGCCGCCGCCGCCCGCGCGCAGACGACCGCCGCGAGCAGAGCGAGCGGCACAGAAACCTCGTGCAACGAGGCGCCTTCGAACGAACGGGCAGCGACCCGGGCGAGCAGGACCGCCTGGGCCAGGACGAGCAGCGCCGCCACCACGCCGATGACCGCGTCGGCCGCGAGCGCCGTCCGTGCTTCGCGCGCGCGGTCGAGCAGGCGTCGGTCGAACGCCGCCATTCCCTCAGGCGGTCGGACGCTCGCCGACGACGCCGCCCGCTCGGCCGCCCACCCTGGCGCGGAAGACGTGGTACGTCCAGCCCTGGTAGAGCAGGACGAGCGGGACGAAGATCGCGGCCACGACCGTCATGACAGCCAGCGTGTAGTGAGCCGACGCCGTGCTCTGGACGGTGAGGCTGTTCGCGAAGTCGGGGCTCGAGACCATCACGCGCGGATAGAGCGAGGTGAAGAGCGTCGCGACGGCGCCGAGGGTTCCGACGGCGCTGAGCGCGAACGCGATTCCGCTCCGGCGGCGGTAGACGAAGACCGCCGCCAGCACGAACGCGGCGATCGCGATCGCCGCCGGCAGCACCGGCGGGAAGACGTCCTTGTCGTTTCGGTCGACCGCGACGGCGATCGTCCAGACGAGATAGCCGCCGCCGACCGCCACGGCGGGCAGGGCCAACGTCCGTGCCGCCCTTTGCGTGCGCTCGAGCAGGTCACCGGTCGTGCGCAGCGTCAGGAAGATCGCGCCGTGGAAGGCAAAGATGAGCACGAAGGCGAGCCCGCCCACCACCGTGTAGCCGGTGAAGAGATCCGAGAAGCCGCCTGTGTAGTTGCCCTGCGAGTCGAGCGGAAGACCATGGAGGAGGTTCGAGAAGGCGATGCCCCAGACGAGCGCTATGCCGGCGCTGCCGCACGTGTTGGCCCACATCCAGACCCGGCGCCAGCGCGGGTCGTCGCTCTTGCTTCGCCACTCGAACGAGACGACGCGGATGATGAGGAAGAACAGGACGAGGAGGAGGGCGAGGTAGAAGCCGGAGAACATCGTCCCGTACCAGGCGGGGAAAGCCGCGAAGGTCGCCGCGCCCGCGACGACGAGCCAGACCTCGTTCCCGTCCCACACCGGGCCGATCGACTCGAACATGGCGCCTCGCTCGCTCTCGTCGCGGGGAACGAACGGGAGCAGCATTCCCACGCCGAGGTCGAACCCCTCGAGCACGAAATAGCCGGCCCAGAAGACGGCGATCAGGCAGAACCAGAAGTTCTCGAGCGTCATCAGTACGTCACCGCCGGGACGGACAGCTCCTCGCGCGGCTCCGGCCGGCCCGGGCTGGCGTAGCGGCGCATGAGGACGAAGTCCACGACCCCGAGGACGACGTAGAGCGCGACGAAGACACCGAGGCTGATCCCGAGCCAGGCCGTGCTCACGTTCGGCGAGTTCGCCTGGTCGGTCTTCAGCAGGCCCTGCACGATCCAGGGCTGGCGGCCCATCTCGGTGAGCACCCAGCCGGCCGTGGCGGCGAGGTAGGGGAAGGCGATGGCGACGACGGCCGTCCACTGGAACCAGCGGAGCCGTTCGAGCTTCTGCTTCCGGTAGAGCCAGGCGCCGACGGCAGCGATGAGGAAGAGCAGCACGCCGAGGTAGGCCATCACCCGCATCGCCAGATAGTCGACGAGGACGTTCGGGACGTAGTTGCCGCTGCCGAACTGCCGCCGCTCGTTCTCCTGGATCTGGTCGATGCCTTCGACCTTGCCGCTGAAGGAGCCGGTCGCCATGTACGAGAGCACTCTGGGAACCGTGATCGAGAAGCTCGGCGTCGGGTTCTGCGCCGAGAACCCGCCGATCTGGAAGACCGAGAAGCCGCAGGGCTGACAGGTCTGCCACTGGGCCTCCGAGGTGGCGATCTTCATGTCCTGGGCGCTCGTCACGGCCTCGCCGAACCGGTTGCCGACGACGAGCTGGAGCAACGTGACCGGAACCGCGACGATCAGCGCCAGCTTCGCCGCCTTGAGGAAGAGCTCGGTGTTCGCACCCCGCAGGAAGTGCCAGCACGAGACGCCGAGCACCACCGTCGTGCCGAAGATCAGGCCGGCGAGGATGATGTGCACGTACGCACGCAGCGCGAACCCGTTCGAGAGCAGCGCCCAGACGCTCGTCAGCTGCGCCTCGCCGTTCACGATCTTGTAGCCGACCGGGTGCTGCATCCACGAGTTGGCCACGAGGATGAAGTAGCCGGACAACCAGGTCCCGGCCACGGCCACCCAGAGCGTCGCCAGATGAAGCCGCGGCGACAAACGATCCCAGCCGAAGATCCACAGGCCGAGGAACGTCGACTCGAGGAAGAAGGCCGCGAGCCCCTCGATCGCGAGCGGAGCGCCGAAGACGTTGCCGACGAACCTCGAGTAGATCGACCAGTTCATGCCGAACTCGAACTCCTGCACGAGCCCGGTCGCCACGCCGATCGCGAAGTTGATCAGGAAGAGCGTGCCGAAGAAGCGCGTGAGGCGAAGCCAGCGCTCGTCCTTCGTGCGCAGCCAGAGCGTCTGCATGATCGCCACGAGCGGCCCGAGGCCGAGCGTCAGCGGCACGAAGAGGAAGTGGTAGATCGAGGTCGTCGCGAACTGCAGCCGCGCGAGGTCGACTGTCGTTGAGGCGACGACCGGCACGCCTAATCGGTTCCGACCGTGATGCGGCCGACCCGCTGGTGGGTGGTCGCCGCACCGACCCAGTCCACGACGGCCTTCGCCCGATCCTCGTTCGTCGGCAGCAGAGCGAGGTGGACGGCCCCCCACGCGGCCTGCGCCTTCGCGCCCGTGATCGTCCGCCCGCCGAGCATCTGGACGACGGCGGCGCCGCGTCCGATGGTCGCCATCGTGCCCTTGTCCTTGTACTTGAACGGCTTGGTCTCCTTGCCGGCCAGGCGCTGGGCGATCGACTCGCCCGCGTGCTCTCCCGACTGCAGCGCCACCGAGCCGAGCTGTGGCAGGACCTGCCCGGTCTTGTCGTCCGTGATCGCCGCGACGTCGCCGACGACATAGACCTCCGGATGGTCGGGAAGGGTGAGATCCGGGCCGACGCCGATCCGGTTCCCGCGCTGCAGCTCGAACCCGAGCGACTGCACGAGCGGATTCCCCTGCAGCCCGGCGCCCCAGACGAGGGTGTGCGCCTCGAGCTCGTCGCCCGACTTCAACCTGACGCGCGTCGGCGTCACCGACGCGACCGCCTCGCCCGTCTTCACCTCGACGCCCCGCTTCGTGAGCGCCTGCTCCGCGTACTCGCGGAGCTTCGGCTTGAACATCGGGAAGAGCTCGGGCCCCGCCTCGACCAGGATCACGCGTGCGCTCTCCTGCTCCACGTTCGGATAGTCCTTCCCGAACGCGCCGCGGTAGAGCTCTGCGAGAGCTCCGGCCGTCTCGACCCCGGTCGGTCCGCCGCCGACGACGACGACATTGAGGGCGCCGTCCTCGATCAGGCGCGGATCGCGGTCGGCAGCCTCCCACCGCTCGAGCAGGTGATCCTTGAGGTTGACCGCATGCGGAAGCGTGTACATCGGGAACGCGTGGTCGGGGGCACCGGCCGTGCCGAAGAAGTTGACCTTGGCGCCGATCCCGAGGACGAGGTAGTCGTAGGAGATCGGCTCGATCTCCTCGAACTCGACCGTCCGCTTGTCGAGGTCGACCGCTGTCACCCCGGCCTGGTGGATCGTGGTGTTCTCGTGACGCGAGAGGAGGTCACGCAGCGAATGTCCCACCGCGGTCGTCTCGAGCAGGCCGGTCGCAAGCTGGTAGAGCAGGGGCTGGAACGTGTGGTAGTCGTGCCGATCGACGAGGACGACCTCGGCGTCGGCATGCTCGAGCTTCTGGGCCGTGCCGACCCCGGCGAACCCTCCGCCGAGGATCAGTACGCGAGGTCTTTCGTTACCGGACATCGGAACCTCCCACTGCTGCGAGCCGCGGCTCGATCCCCCACGCGCTGGTGATCAGTTCGCCCGGCTCGAGCTGGATCAGCGATTCGCCCGTGCGGAACGCATTGGGCGGACAGGTCATCGGCTCGACGGCAATGCTGCGTCTCGCGACGTCGGGCAGCGGATCACCCGTGAAGACCATGAGGTACGGGTAGCTCTCGTCCACCCAGAGGGTGATCCTCGCTTCGGAGTCCGGGTCGTCGAGCAGGACCCGGGCACGGCCGTCGCTGTCACGTTCGAGATCGGTGTACGCGTGGTCGAGCACCGTCCCGCCGATCGGACGGCCGGAGCGGAAGTCGTACTCGGTGCCGTCGACGGACTCCGAGCCGGCCGGCAGGCCACGCTCGTCGGAGAGGCCGACGACGCGAGCCGGGACCCGGAGCAGCAGCGGGTCGACGGTCGGCGTGCCGAGGGTGAGATAGGGGTGCTGGCCGCTTCCGTACGGGCATCGCTCGATGCCGAGGTTCCGGGCCTTCGTCGTCACGGTCAGGCCGGCGGCCGAGAGGGCGTACTCGATGCGGAGAGCAAGGATGAACGGGTAGCCCGGCTGCGGCTCGAGCACGTACTCCATCGCGACGCGGTCGGGCTCGACGGCGGCGACGTCCCACGTCACCCCCCGGACGAGTCCGTGGATCGCGTTTCCGTGCTCCGGCTCGGTGAGCGGCAGCTGAAGGTGCTTGCCCTCGAACTCGTAGCTCCCGTTCTCGATCCGGTTCGGCCAGGGCGCGAGCACCTGGCCGCGTCCGGAAGCCGGCCGCTCACCCGCAGGGAAGCCGTCGAGGAGGTCTCTGCCGGCCACCTCGTACGAGCGCAGGCCGCCGCCGAGAACTACCACGCCGACGCGCTGCTCACCGGAAGCGATGTCGATCTGCGCGCCCTGCTCGGCCACCGTCGCGGCTCCCTCGCTCACGCCGCGACCGCCGTCGTGACCGTCCTGGCGGCGCCCAGGCGCTCGAGCAGATGGTCGCCCACGCGCAGGGAGTTCGCCATCGCCGTCAGAGCCGGGTTGACCGCCCCGATGCTCGGAAAGACGCTCGTGTCGACGACGTAGAGGTTGTCGAGCTCGTGCGTCTTGCAGTCGACGTCGAGGACCGAGGTGTTCGGATCCGTCCCGAAGCGGCACGTGCCGGCCTGGTGCGCGCAGCCGGCGACCGGGATCTCGTTCTTCATATAGGCGAACCGGTGCAGCAGATGGTGCTCGTGCATCCCGAGCGAGCCGAGCATCGAATGGAGCTTCCGGTACAGGTCGTCCTTCGGGACGTCGTTCGTCGCCTTGTATGCGAGCGTCACGCGGCCGTCGCGATCGACCGTCACCCGGTTCTCGGGCATGGGCAGGTCCTCGGTCGAGAGCCAGAAGTCGATCGCGTGCTTGGCCACCTTCTCGAGCGTCCACTCGGGCGCAAGCTTCGTCTCGCCCGGCTTCTCGCCACGGAACATCGGCGCCTGCGACTTCCCGACCATCTGGATGTTGCCGAGCGGATACTCCGACTCCGGACCGGCGAAGTAGAAGTCGTTGAGGCCGAGCGTCTTCTGGAAGACGGTCGGGTTCTCTTCCTGCGAAAGCGCGAGCACGGCACGGCTCGCGTGGAACATGTAGTTCCGCCCGACCTGGTCGGAGCCGTTCGCCAGCCCGTTCGGATGGCGGTCGGTCGCCGAAAGGAAGAGCAGCTTTGCGGTGTTCGCCGCGCCGCACGCGAGCGCGACGACGTCGGCTGCGTACGTCTCGGTCTGACCGTCGCGCTCCACCACGACTCCCGTGACCGCGGTTCCGGCGTCGTTCGTCTCGAGCCGGACCACCTTCGCGTTGGTCAGCAGCGTCACGTTCTGGTGCTCGAGCGCGGGACGGACGCCAAGCACGTCGGCGTCCGACTTGCCGTGGACGGCGCACGGGAAGCCGTCGCAGTTCGAGCACCGCACGCAGGGGCTGAACGGCATGTTCGACTCGTCCAGCCGGATGCCGCACGGGGCGTGGAACGGGTGGTAGCCGGCGGCCGCCAGGTCGTCGGCGAGGCGCTGGATACGCGGCTCGTGCGAGACCGCGGGATGCGGGTACGGCGCGCTGGCCCGCGGCTCGGTCGGATCCTCCCCTCGGGCGCCGTGCACTTCGTAGAGCTGCTCGGCCCGGGTGTAGTACGGCTCGAGCTCGTCGTAGGAGATCGGCCAGGCGGGAGAGATCCCGTCGTGATGCCGGAGCTCGCCGAAATCCTCCGCTCGCAGGCGGTAGAGCGCAGCGCCGTAGAGCTTGGTCGCGCCGCCGACGAAGTAGTGCACCTGCGGCTGGAACGCCTGACCCTTCTCGTCGTACCACGTGTCCTCCGAGACGTAGCGGTTGTTGACGAAGACCTCCTCGGCGAGCCAGTTCTGCGGCTCGCGTGGAAGCCAGTCGCCGCGCTCCAGCAGCAGGATCCGCTTGCCCGAAGGCGCGAGATGCCGGGCCAGCGTTCCGCCGCCCGCCCCGGTGCCGACGATGATCGCGTCATAGAAGTCCATCTGCGCCTCCTATCAGGGGTGGTGGGCGGGTGCCAGGTCGACGGCCCGATCAGTACTCCGCGAGCAGCTCGGGGAGGATGATTCGTGCGGCGGCCTCGATCAGGGCCAGGTGGGAGAAGGCCTGCGGGAAGTTGCCGAGGTGCCGGCCGGTCGCCGCGTCGAACTCCTCCGCGTAGAGGCCAAGCGGTGACGAGACACGAAGCAAGCGCTCCATGAGGTCACGCGCACTCTGCAGCTCGCCGATGATCGCGAGCGCCGAGACGAGCCAGAACGAGCAGATGAGGAACGTCCCCTCCTTCCCTGAGAGGCCGTCATCCGTCTCGTCCGTCTTGTAGCGCAGGACGAAGCCGTCCTCGGTGAGGTCGTTGGCGATCGCCAGCACCGACTTGTGCAGGGTCTCGTCGTCGGTCGGGAGGAAGCCGAAGATCGCCGCGAGCAGCGTAGACGCGTCGAGGGCGTCCGTCTCGTAGTGCTGGCGGAGCACGCCGTCGCGGACGCCATGCTCGAGGATGTCGGCGTGGATCTCGTCGGCGGTCGCGCGCCACTCGTCCCGGAGGGCGGGGTCCCCGCGGATCTCGGCCAGCTTCGAGGCGCGGTCGAGCGCGACCCAGCACATGAGCTTCGACGAGACGTAGTGCTGAGGCTTGCCGCGCGCCTCCCAGATTCCCTGGTCCGGGTTGCGCCAGACGTCCGTCGCGCAGGCGGCCTGCGACTGCACGATCGGCCAGAGCCGGCGCGGCAACCGCTCGCTGTGCCGCGAATGGAGGAGGATCGAGTCGAGAACAGCGCCGAAGACGTCGTTCTGGCGCTGATCGAACGCGCCGTTCCCGATCCGCACGGGCTTCGCCCCGGCGTACCCGGTGAGATCGTCGCGCGTCGACTCGCGCAGGTCGCGCCGGCCGTCGATGCCGTACATGATCTGGAGCGAGCCGTCTTCCGTCGGCTCGAGGTCGGCGACGAAGTCCATGAACTCGCTCGCCTCCCAGTCGAGGTTGAGGAAGTGCAACGCCTGGAGTGTGAACGTCGTGTCCCGGATCCAGGTGTACCGGTAGTCCCAGTTCCGCTCTCCGCCCGGCGTCTCGGGGAGCGACGTCGTGAGCGCGGCGACGGTCGCGCCGGTGGGCATGTAGGTCAGTCCCTTGATCGTCAGCGCCGACCGCTGCACCGGGTCGCGCAGCCGGTGATCCGGAATCCGCGCATTGCCCAGCCACCGGCGCCAGAAGCGCGTAGTCGCGTCGATCCGGGCGGCGGCCTCCTCGTGGCTCTGTGGAGCGGCGAGCTCTTCGGCCCAGGACAGGGCGCAGTACGCCCGTTCGCCGGCCTGCAGGGTGTGGCGCCCGCGGACCGAATCTCCCTCGACGTCGATCGCAAGATCCGACACCAGCCTGAACGTCACGCCCGCTCCGGAGGCGTCGAGTGCATTCCCTGACCCATCGACCGGCGTCCACGTTGCCGGAGTGGTGCCGTAGTCGAACGCGGGCTCGCAGACGAGCTCGATGTCGATCGTACCGCCGAGGCACTCGACTGTTCGTACGAGCATGTGCTCGGCGTCGTCGTCGGCCGGAGGTCGCGTGTGCGGCGTCACGGTGTCCTCGTGATCGCGCGGGCCGATCGTGAGGGCGTCGCGCACGACGGCCCAGCCCGAGGGGGTCTTCCAGGTCGTCTCGAGGACGTTCGTTCCGGGCTCGTAAGCACGCGCGGTGGGGTGCGAGATCCTGAACGGGGCGAAGCGGAAGAAGCCTGCCTCGCGGTCGAGGAGACTGCCGAAGACGCTGGGGGCGTCGAAGCACGGGATGCAGAGCCAGTCGATCGCGCCGTCGGGAGCCACGAGCGCGCCCGTGTGACAGTCGGACAGGAAGGCGTAGTCGGCGATCGGCGGGAACGGCGATGGCGCGGCCGCACTCTGCGGCGCTCTTTCGCCCGGCTGCTTCTCCTTCACGGCGGTCATTCGGCTCCTTTCGGCGTGGACGGTCTAGGTGTCGATCCAGGGCTCGTGCCAGCGGCCGTAGCCGGCGAGAAGTTGATCCCCTTCGTCCGGACCCC
>DATBAH010000084.1:0-50547 GCA_036271615.1 Gaiellaceae bacterium | reverse complement strand
CTCGTCCGAGCGCTGCCGAGCCACCACCGTTCCGCTCATTGGGACGTCGCCTGGGGCGGGCTCGACATCGCTCTTGCGTTGCTGCTCGTTGGGGTCGCGGTCGCCGCGTGGCGGCGGTCGCCCTGGCTCGAGGGTGCCGCGACCGCGGCGGCGACGCTCCTTTTCGTCGATGCGTGGTTCGACATTCTGACGGCGTCGAACCGGAGCGAGTTCGTCGTTGCGATAGTCGAGGCCGCGGTCGTCGAGCTGCCGATCGCGGTCATCTGTCTCCTCCTGGCACGCTCGGTCGAGCGTCGCCTCGCCGCGGCAGAGCTCGCAGCCGAAGACGCTCTCTAGACGCGGTTAGCGCGCGGGCCCGAAAGCTACGCACACGCCGCGGCCCTCGTAGCGATCCTCGAACGAATGCAGCAGGAGCAGCCTGCCGAGACCGGCGAAGAGGATGGGCCCGAGGCGGAGCTCCGGCGGGCTCGCCCCGTAGCGTGCCGCTGGGGGCGTATCGTCTCAGCTGTCTGTGGCCGGGGTCGACTACCGCTATGAGCTCCGGCGCGGCGACGAGGTGGTCGCGACCGGTCATTTGAGCCGTGACGAGCCGCTTGAGATTGGCGATCGGTTGGAGATTGGCGGCCAGCTCGGAATCGTGCGCACGACCGAGCCGCTGCTGGGCGAGCGAGAGGTGCGCCTTGTCGTTCAGCTCGTTCGAGATCGCATCTAGCGCGGGCAGTACGTCTTTCACGATCACCCGATGCTTCCTCGATGTGTTCGATTTGCCACCCGTTGCCACCGGCTGCGCCCGCTGGGCCGAAGGCCTGCGGCCGCAGAGAGATTGTGCGAGTCAGGCCGTCGCGGGGCTGTCGGGCGGAAACTCGGCCGGGTAGGGCTCGGCGTAATCAGCCGAGCGACCTACCGCACGCCACGTCGTTGCCTCGTCGAGCTGGCTGCGCGAGTAGCGCAACGCAGCCTCGACCGCGTTGACGCCGAGCAGAAGATGCGACGGCGCGTTCTTGCGTTTGACCGTTTTGACGATGATCTCAGCTGCTCGCGCCGGATCGCCTGCCCGATAAGGGGAGTCCGGATCTTGCATCTGCTCGATCCGGGGGCCGACCGTGGCCTTGTAGCCGTCGGGGACGTCGTAGACCTCCATCGAGGATCCCGCCCAATCGGTCGCAAAGCCGCTCGGCTCGACGACCACCACCCTGATGCCAAACGGCTCCGTCTCAGCAGCGAGCACGCGACTGAAGCCATCGACGGCGAACTTGGCCGCCTGATAGCTGGCGATACCCGGTGATCCACCGACCCGTCCGCCCACAGACGAGAACTGCACGATTGTCCCACCGCCACCGCGGCGAAGCACCGGGATAACGGCGCGAGAAACGTTGTAGACGCCCCAGAAGTTCGTCTCGAACTGCGTACGGAAGTCCGCGGCCGCACCGGTCTCGATTGGGGCAACGTTCGCATAACCGGCGTTGTTGACCACCACGTCGAGCCCGCCAAAGCTCTCGACGCCGGCAGTCACAGCAGCCGCCACCGCATTCGGATCGGTGACATCGAGAGCCACCGGCGATACACGATCCCCGTAGCGCTCGGCGAGCTCCGCAAGCTGCTCCGGATGCCGGGCCGTAGCCACGACCTGATCCCCGGCGTCAAGGGCCGCCTCGACCAGCGCCCGGCCAAGGCCGCGCGACGAACCAGTGATAAGCCAAGTCTCTCCCATCGTTCCCCCTCCTCCGCTTTATGTGTTCGGCTCCCCTGTTGTGAGAACCAAGATGCTTCCTCTTAGACGGAGAACGCTGCTGCGTCCTGACCCCGTCGCGACTGGCCGCCGTCAGCTCTCGACTGCGCCGAGTTGCCGTAGGAGCTCGTACGTGTCGGTCTGCACCCACTCCTCGACGAGGCGACCGTCGTCGGTATAGCGGAAGATGTTGATCAGTTCCCATTGCACGTGCTGGCCGTTTGGTTGGACGGTGCCGATGGGCGTGTAGGCGAACTCCTTGTCGAAGCGGCCGGCCATCACGGTGCGCGCGCTGACGAAGTTGCCGTCGACGAGGACCTGCGCTCGTTTGATCGTGAAGTCGGTGAAGCTCTCCCGTAGCGCAGCGAAGTAGGTTCTGATCTCTTCGCGATTGAACTGGCCGGCCGGGCTGTGCAGCTGGTAGTCGTCGGTGTAGTAGTCGTAGAACAATCCGTCGTTGCTCTTCGCGACTGCCTCCTCGCCGATGACGACGAGACCGTTGGCAAGGCTTTCTTCGTTGAGAGTGCTCATGACGTGCTTCTTTCCTTTCCGGCAGGTCGGCGTGTGGCGCTGAGGGCGGGCTTGAAGGGAGCTACCCGCGCGCTTGAAGACGCTCGCGCGTTATGGGATGCCCCTACTCGTGTGGCGTTGCTGCTCACGAGCGCGTCACGTTGTCGATGATCGTCAGGAGCGCCCGATTTAGAGCCTGGCGCTCGTCGCTCGTCAGGCCGCTCAAGAGGCGTGCCTCCAACTCCCGGACCTGACTGTTCACGGCCTTCCGTTTCCTGGCGCCACTGCGGGTCAGGTAGGCGTTGAGGATGCGGGCATTCGTGGGGTTCCGGCGACGTTCGACCAGGCCGGTCGACTCGAGCTGCTGGAGCACCTCGTTCATCGATTGCGGGGTCACGAACGCCCGCCGGGCGAGGTCGGCATTAGCTAGGCCTGGTGTTTCGGCCAGGAAGGACAGGACGACGAACTGGGGGATGCCGAGGCCGTACGCAGAGGTGATCTCCTCCAGGCAGACGTGAAGGGCGGCTTGTGCTCGCTTGATGAGGTAGCCGGACATCTCCTCGGTCCTCGGTTCCGGCTTGTCAATGGCTCCCATCGGGTTCCTTTACGTATCAGGTGTCCTGATATAAGATTATCAGGGTGCCTGATACTAACGAACAAGGAGGGACCATGAAGACCATTGGACCAAGCTTCATCGCCCTACAGGTGAGCGACCTCGAGACCTCGGCCCGCTTCTACACCGACGAGTTGGGACTCGAGCGCGCGGCACAGAGCCCACCCGAGGCGGTCGTGTTTGCCACGACACCAATCCCGTTCGCCCTTCGTGTGCCCTCAGTGGACCTCTCGGAAGTCGAGCACCTGGGCTGGGGCGTCGCACTCTGGCTCAAGGCCGACGATCCAAGCGCCCTTCACGACAAGCTGGCCGACGCCGGCGTCGCCATCGTCACGTCCCCCTTCGAGGGTCCGTTCGGGCTGACCTTCGCCTTCGAGGATCCCGACGGCTACATCATCACGATCCATGGCTGATCGGTTCGGGGGTACCTCGCGGGCAGGAACTTCTCTGAAGCCCTCTGACGGACTCGAACCGTCGACCCCCTCCTCACCATGTCGTCGTGTGCGCAACTACCGGCGGTGGGGGCAACGAATTTCGCCGGACTAGGCGTGGTCGCAATTTCGACCGTTGCGCCGTTTTGCCGCCCCTTGCGTCCCCTTTGCTCCACGAATGCTCCATCATTCGGCGCCCGTGCGTGGCCGTTGCAGTCGGTCCCCTCGCAGGTGTTTGGAGCGGGCTTCCCGCTATTCAAGGGGCGAAGCGGTCGCGTTCGCGTCTGCGACGGTAGGTTCGGTACAGCTGGGGGGAGACCGATCAGGAGTGGCCAGATCCATAGCCCTGTAGCAGCCGTTGGGCTCGTGGGGGGTCGCGATCCTGGTTCAGGGAGGTTGGAGCGCGGGACTCCATGAAGGCGGAGCCGCAGAGAGGTAGTCGCTGCATCCTGATCTCGCGTTTCGGTTTGTAGTGCGATCTTTGTGGGTGCTACCGTCGGTGGCCCGCAGCGATGATGACCATCCGGCTTTCCCACGCGTTGTCTTTTGTTGCGATCGTTCTCCTGGCAGGCTCGCTTGTGCTGGCCCTCCCGGCTGCGTCATCGGCGGCGCCCCCCAGCGCCGTCACGCTCCACACCGTTTCTACCGGTCCGACGACTGCCACGGTAAACGGCGAAATCAACCCGGAGGGAGAGGACACCAGCTTCGATGTGCTGTACGACGTTGCGAGTTCGACCTGGTGTTCAAGTGGGGGCGCGTCGGGCTCGCCCGCTCACAACATCCCCGGGTACGACGTCGGCTTTGACAGTGAGTTCCATCCCGTCTCGCTCGACCTGACCGGCCTAACCGAGGGGACCGACTACTGTGCTCACATCCTCGCCCTGAACGGCGCTCCGGGCTCAGCTGACGGCGGCCAGGTCGAGTGGACACAGGGTGCAGCGACTGCTGACACGTCCGATGCCGTGTCGGTTGGCTCCGCTGATGCTCAGGTTCGCGGGGATGTGAATCAGGCGGGGGAAACGACCACGTATTCGGCGGCATATGACCTCGCTAGCTCGGTCTGGTGCTCGAGCGACGGAACTTCCGGCTCCCCAGCAAATGTGACCACCGCCACGTCGGTGGGTCTCCCGGACCCGGCGGATGGCGCGTTCCACGACGTCGCAGTCGATTTAAGTGGGCTGACGGACGGAGCGAGCTATTGCGCGCAGCTCTCAGCCACGAATGCGGACGGCTCGGATTCAGGCGGACAGATCGAGTGGATGCAAGGCCTGCCAACAGCGGACACCTTTGGCGGGTTCTCCACCGAAGACTCGACTGCGACAGTCGAAGGGGATATCAATCCCGCCGGCCAGAGCACGAGCTACGTCGTGAAGTACGACCTGGCCAGTTCAGAGTGGTGCACAACCGCAGGGGCCTCCGGTGTGCCTGCGGATTCAACCGCACCTCAGATCTTCCCGGCTATGGACGGCACGTTCCACGACGTCTCGATCAACGTCACAGGACTCACCCCCGGCGCCGGGTACTGCGCGGAGGTCGTCGCCTCGAACCCCGCCGGCAGCACACCCATCGACGACGGCGACCAAGCGTTCTGGACCCAGCTCCCGGCACCGCCCCAATACACGCTGACCGTTTCGACCGTCGGGCTCGGGCCGGAGGTCGGTTCGGGCACCGTCACCAGCAGCCCGGCCGGCATCGACTGCGGCGTCGCAGCCACCGCGTGCTCGATGAACGTCACTGCCGGAACACAGGTGACCCTGACGGAGAACCCGGCGCCGGCCAACGCCTTCGGGGGTTGGCTTGGATCCCCCTGTTCCGGCTCCTCTACCTGCGCAGTCACGGTGAACGCCAACACGAAGATCACCGCGGCCTTCAACAAACTGCCAGCGAACTTGATCGTCCAAGCCGACGGCCCCGGGTCAGGCACTGTGACCAGTAGCCCACCCGGTATCCCATCCCCCCTCGACTGCACCGTTGGTGGAACCTCGTGCCAGGCGGAGTTCTTTGGCCTGACGCAGGTAACCCTCACCGCAACCGCCGCGCACGGGTCGACGGTCTCGAACTGGTCGGGCGGCGGCTGCTCCGGCGGCAGCAGCACATGCGTCGTCACGCTCAACCCCAGTGCCGATCCGAATCTCGGTGTGACGTTCGTTACCGTGACGTTCGGCCCCGCCGCGGTCCCCCCAAAGCACACGACGGTGTGCGTCGTGCCGAAGGTGAAGGGCAAGTCGCTCGCTTCGGCCAAGAAGGCGATCAAGAGCCATCACTGCAGCGTCGGCAAGATCACAAGAGTCAAATCGACAACGAAGAACCGAGGTCACGTCGTCGGACAAAGCCCAAAGCCAGGCAGGCACCTCAAGGAAGGCTCAAGGGTCGCCCTTAAAGTCGGGAAGTAGCCCAGCCCGCTAGGTGGAAGGGCCTCCCGTCGATCGGGGGTCATTCCGGGACACTGGCCGAGGCGAGCTTCCTCTCCTATGACCTGATCACGACTGTCACGAAGTCGTTCTTGGCATCAGCATAAGCCGCGCGGTCATCACGAAACCGGATCGCAAGCTGTCTCTTCAGCGCCGCATAGTCGGACACAGATCGTCACGGAGGCGGTTGCGGAAGGTGAGTTCGGCCCGTAACTCATCGCTATTGGCCCGACAGATATAGAGGTGATGACGGCGCTCTCCTGGCGGGACGTCGAACGCCTCGCGCCCTTCGACACCCAGGTTGCCTTTGTGGACATACTCGATCGCGGCAAGCCGCTCGATCGCTACCCCGACATCGTCGGGCTGAACGACAACGACGAGGTCAACAGTAGGCTTCGCTGCCAGCCCTGGAACCGCCGTCGAACCGACGTCGAACCGACGTGTTCGATAGACACCATGATGTCGCCGACTTTTGTCTCTCGATCGACGACCTCCCGAACTCTCGCCTCAGCGTCCACGCCCCAAGTATCGCGACGACCCCTCACGGGTCGTTCCGGAACGCTGGTCCAGGCGAGGCGTCCTTAGCACGGAGAGTCCTGATGCTTCGCGTACTACATTGACCCGGCAGGAGCGCTTCTCGACTTGGGAGCTCCACAAACTGCTCCAAACGCGCGTCACACCGCCAACACTGTGGGGTCAGTTCAAAGAAAAGCCCCGTTTTGCGGGGCTTTTGTAGAGCCCTCTGACGGACTCGAACCGTCGACCCCCTCCTTACCATGAACGTGGGGAGGGGGTCGATTCATGCGGGATTCGGCTCAACGATCCTGCTTCGGGTTTCTCCCGGGTCGCCGCGTTTCGTCGCGTCTCGCGCCGGCGTGCGACCTTGGTGCGACCTGCAGACGTCTGTACTCGGCGTCGAGCCTACGGCTCCACGAGCACCTTGATCGACTCGCGCTCGTTCATCGCCCGGTAGCCGTCGGGTACACCGTCGAGGTCGACGACGCGGTCGAAGACCCGGCCCGGCTCGATCCGTCCCTCGATGATGTCGGGCAGCAGTTCCTCGATGTAGGCGCGGACCGGGGCGGGACCGCCGCTGACGCTGATGTTGTTGTAGAACGCGGGCTGCGACGCGGGGAGCTTCTCCTTCTGCGGGACGCCGACCCGGCCGACGGCGCCGCCGGGTCGGGTGATTTCGATCGCCGTCAGCTCCGACTGCTCGAGGCCGACGCACTCGAGTACAGAGTGGACGCCGTAGCCGCCGGTCAGTTCTTTGACGCGCTCGACGGCTTCGTCGCCGCGTTCGCTTACGACATTGGTGGCTCCGAACTCGCGCGCGAGCGCAATCCGGTCGGGATGGCGGCCGAGGAGGATGATTTGTTCCGCTCCGAGCCGCCCGGCGGCGATCACGCCGCAGAGTCCGACCGCGCCGTCGCCGACGACCGCGACTCGCTTGCCGGGTGCGACCTTGGCGGCGACGGCCGCGTGATGGCCGGTACCCATCACGTCTGAAAGCGTCAGGAGCGAGCGCAGCAGCGGGTCGTCGTCGCCCACCGGCAGGGCGTACAGCGTGCCGTCGGCGAGCGGCACGCGCACAGCCTCGGCCTGCGCGCCTGGAACCTCGGCGTTGCCGAAGAAGCCGCCGTGCACGCACGCTGTCTGCAGGCCGTCGTGGCAGAACTCGCAGGTCCCGTCCGAGAACGCGAACGGCATCACGACCAGGTCGCCCGCCTTCATGTTGCGGACGTTGCTGCCGACGGCCTCGACGACGCCGATCGCCTCGTGGCCCATCACTCGGCCGCTATCGCTGTACTCGAGCGTCTTGTAAGGCCACAGGTCGCTGCCGCAGATGCAGGCGTGGGTCACGCGGACGAGCGCGTCGGTCGGGTCGGTGATGCTTGGGTCGGGGACGTTCTCGATCCGGACGTCGCCGGCGCCGTGCATCACGGTTGCGCGCATCAGCGCTCACCTCCGATCGACGGCGCCTGCGCGTACTCCTCGTCGCTGACGTGCTCGCCCCAGCTGACGACATTCCCCTGCTCGTCTGCCCGCTGCACGGCGACGTGCGTCATGAGGCGCATCGGTGCGGCGCCGTGCCAGTGGTTCTCGTCTGGCTCGAAGAAGACCCGGTCGCCCGGCCGGATCACCTCGACCGGACCGCCCTCGCGCCGGCACAGCCCGATGCCCTCGGTGACCCAAATCGTCTGGCCGTGCGGGTGGGTGTGCCACGCGGTGCGAGCGCCGGGGGTGAAGTGGACGCTGGCCGCGCCGATCCGCGAAGCGTCGGAGGGTGTCGCGATCGTGTCGATGTAGACGTCGCCGGTAAACCAGTCGGCCGGTCCGCGGCCGGTCTCGTCGACGTTGCGGGTGATCTTCATGTCTCGTCTCCTCGCGTCATCGATCGATCATCGCCTGCTGCTGTGGAAGGTAGCGGTGCCCCCGAGTCGGTAGACCAAGATTCAATAGGGTCCGCGAGTATCGCCCTGCGCTGCTTCTCTGGCTCCGGGCTTTGGTGATGCACCCGGACAGGGGAGCGAACTTGCGACGCGAGCTGAGAACGGATTGTTGGCCTTCTGAGCGCGAGGTTGCGGCTGAGGTGCCGATCGAGGTCGATCCGGGCCGGGCCTGCAGGGTGCTCGACTCGGTGCCGTTTTGGTTCCATACGTTCGCTTTGAACCGCGGCCTCGGCCTGTACACACCGGGGGCCGCCCGCGACCATGGCTACAGGCTCGCTTCGATCCCCGATTCCTTCGCCGGCCTTCGGGTGCTCGATGTCGGGGCGTTCGACGGTTTCTACAGCTTCCTGGCCGAGGCACGTGGAGCGAGGCGAGTGCTTGCGATCGACAACGAGCAGTACGTTCACTGGGTGCGGGACCGCTGGAAGGTCGAGCTCGAAGGTGGAGAGGGCTTCAACGCGATCCACGGTCTGCTGGGCTCCGGGATCGAGTACCAACGCACGGACGCCTCGGTTCTCGACGGCACCTTAGAGCGCTTCGACTTCATCTTCTGCTTCGGCATCCTGCACCGAGTCGAGGATCCACTCGGGCTACTCCGCATTCTCGCCAGCCGGCTTGCCGAAGGCGGCCGGATACTGATCGAGACCTACGGTGTGCGCGACGATGGCGGCAGCGAAGACGGCGCCCTGCAAGCTCCCGCGCCAGGCGCCGTCTACCCGCACGACCGCTTCGTCTACTGGCAGTTCTCGAGCGGCGCGCTCGCCAGCCTCGCCGCCTTGACCGACTGCACGAGCTTCGAACTGCACGCGACACCGATCGTCGACGGGCATCCCCGCATCATTGGCACCATGAGCTCGCGGTAGACATCCCGACCTAACGGGCAGGTCCTGTCTTTATGAGGGTCGCAGCCGTGATCATCGTCGTGGTCAGTGTTGCGTTTATGGCTGCAGTTGTCCTCGGCGTGTTCGTGTGGGCGGCAAGGAAGGACGGCGAGGAGGATCGCGCACTGCAGAGGCGACTCGGAATCCGCCGCCGGACGCGACTCGGCCGCTAGTAGCGCGCGTTTCCCGCACTCGTTGGCTGCTCGCGCTTGCTCGAGCCAGAGCTTCCGGCGTCGTTTGCTTGAGACCAGATCGCTCGAATCGGGGCGCTTGCTGGCGATGAGTTCTCGCCTCTCCTGCGGGCCCTCGGTTCGCGGGACTCGACCTCTTTGTGACGCAGTAGCCGACGCCCTCTCTAGCACGTGGTCGATCGCGGGTAGCGCGGCGAGGTTCTAGTCCGGGTTTCCGGTCGCCGACAAGGCAGCGATCCGGGCGGGCAATGTCGGAGCGCGTGCGACCCTGGTGCGACCTTGCGTGGTCAGAGGCACCAAATCGGAAGAGCCTTCCGTAGCGAAATCCCTGCAGAGGAGGCACTTCGGGCCTCCCATACTGACCCCCTCTTTACCTGCGATTCAGCACAGACAACAGGAAATGCTGATTTGCAGGGACTTTAAAGCCCTCTGACGGACTCGAACCGTCGACCCCCTCCTTACCATGGAGGTGCTCTACCAGCTGAGCTAAGAGGGCTGGAACGCGGATTGTAGCCCCGTCCCGGGCGGGCGCCCGCCGACGCTTTCCGTAGCCTCGATCCGTGGACGTGCGCCGCGTGCTCGCGCCCTCCGAGGACCTCGGGGAGTCGCCGCTCCTGCCCGCCGCGGCGCTCGTCACCGCCGCCGTGCTCTACGCGGACCTGCCGACCCAATTCATCGCAGGGCACGGCGCAGGAGCCTTCAGCTTCATCCGCTGGGTCGTTCCGGCTTTGACGCTGCTCGTCCTTCTCGCCCTCGGATTGATCCGGACGAGCGGCCGCCTCGCACGCGCTCTCGACTGGGGGCCGCAGGCGCTCCACCTCACGCGCCGCCGGCTCGCCCTCACCACGATCGCGATCGTCAGCGCCGCGAACGCCGCCTCGATCATCCTCCTCGTCCACCTGCTCGTGAACGGGGCCGGCGACCCGGCGACCGCTGCGCCGCTCCTGCGGGCAGCCGTCCACATGTGGGTCGTGAACGTCCTCCTCTTCGGCCTCTGGTACTGGCAGCTCGACGGCGGCGGGCCGCTCAACCGCCCGACGTGCGTGCCGCGCGAGCGCGACTTCCTCTTCCCGCAACACACGGAGCCCGCCCTCGTCGAGTCGGGCTGGCAGCCGCAGTTCCTCGACTACCTCTACGTCTCGTTCACGAACGCGGCGGCGTTCAGCCCGACCGACACGATGCCGCTCAGCCGCTGGGCGAAGATGCTGATGCTCGTCCAGTCGGCGATCAGCCTCTCCCTTGCGGTGATGGTCGTAGCGAGGGCGGTCAACATCCTGCGCTAGGAGGTGGCGATCACCTTCACGGGCGTGCCGACCGAGGCGAAGTCGTACGTCCACGAGGCGACGCTCGGCAGCTGTCGGACGCACCCGTGCCACGCGGGGTACGCGGGCCCGACCAGGAACTCGTGGAACGCGATGCCGCCGACGAAGGGCAGCGCGTAGGGGAGCCATTCGCGGAACGGCTCCGACCACCACTTTCTGATCTTGGCGTAGACGTGGTAGCTCCCGGGTGGCGTCGGCGTGGAGGGCTTCCCGGTCGAGACGGCGATCGCGCGAACGACCTTGTCGTCCTTGATCAGGAGCGCGACCTGGCGCTTGAGGAGGATCTCGGCTCGCTTGCCGGTGCCGCCGTGGGTGAGCGGTTAAGGACGCCTCGCGGAGGCAAGACGTTTCTTCGTCGCGGAGTCGGCCACTCCCGTGCGGTTGAGCCGCTTCCGCTTCTGGAAGGCGAGGATCGCGTTCGCCGTCGCCGGACCGAGTCGGCCGTCGTCGTCGGGCGCCGTCTGTCTCCGCGGTGGCGGCTTCGGAACCGGCCCGTTCGGCGTGTCGAGGAGGTGAAGCGTGATCGGGCCGCCCGTCGGAACGCCGGGGAAGAGGCCGGCCGTGCTCGCGCCGTCGGCGAGGAGCAGCACCCTCTTCGTTCCCTGGATGCCGGTGAGGGTGTGAACGAGCTCCGCGAGCCGGGCGAGCCTGCTCCCGTCGTTGCGTCGACCCTTCACAAAGGCGCGTGAGAGATCCACGATGGCGAGGCCGGCCGGTGACCCGCCCGGGTTCCGTTCTCTCGCTCTTCGCCTTCGTGCCGCGACCGACCTGGGGGGCGCGGAACGTCCGTGCGAGCGAAAAGCGGAGCCGAAGCACACGAGCGAAGCGAGCCTGCGCCGGCGGAGCGGGCGAGCACAAAGAAGGAGTGGGGGCGGGAGGATTCGAACCTCCGTAGGCTGAGCCGACGGGTTTACAGCCCGTTCCCTTTGGCCGCTCGGGCACACCCCCGGGGGAGGCGCATTGTAGTCGGGGCGCTGCGGATACGTTCTCGGCGTGGGGGACGCTCCGATCCGGACCGAGCAGCTGCGCAAGGTCTACGGGACGCTCGTCGCCGTCGACGGACTCGACCTCGAGGTGCGGCGCGGAGAGTTCTTCGGGCTCCTCGGTCCGAACGGCGCCGGCAAGTCGACGACGATCGGGATGCTGACGACGACGGTGTTCCCGACCGGCGGCCGTGCGCTCGTCTCAGGCCTCGACGTGAGCCGCCACGCGGCCGATGTGAAGCGGCAGATCGGCGTCGTCTCGCAGGCGAACACGCTCGACCGCGCCCTCACCGTCTGGGAGAACCTCTACTACCACGGCCGCTTCTTCGGCGTCCCGCGTCCTCGCGCGCGGGCTCGCGCCGATGAGCTGCTCGAGCAGTTCTCGCTCACCGAGCGCGCCGACTCGATGGTCTTCCAGCTCTCGGGAGGCCTTGCGCAGCGGCTGATGCTGGCCCGCGCGCTCGTGCACGAGCCGCAGGTGCTCTTCCTCGACGAGCCGACCTCCGGCATCGACCCGCAGACCCGCATCAACCTCTGGCGGATCCTCGAGGACCTCAACCGCGCCGGGCAGACGACGCTCCTGACGACGCACTACATGGAGGAGGCCGACGTGCTGTGCGAGCGGATCGCGGTCATCGACCGCGGCAAGGCGCTCGCCGTCGACACGCCCGCCGAGCTGAAGCGGCGCTACGGCGCCGAGACCGTGATCACCCTGACCTTGGAGGGCGACCCCACGCCGCTGGCCGAGCGGGCGGAACGGCTCGATGCCGTCCGCTCGGTCGAGCGGGACCACCAGATCGTCCGCGTCCGCGCGTCGCGGTCGGAAGGGGTGCTCGTCCAACTCGTGCAGGAGGCCGCCGCTCTCGGCCTGACCGTGCGCGACGCTTCGAGCCTGCCGCCGAGCCTCGAGACGGTCTTCCTCAACCTCACGGGCCGGGAGTACCGCGAGTGAGGGCGTGGCTGCAGACGTTCGGCGCGCTGCTCGCCCGGGACATCCGCGTCCTGCGCCGCAACTTCGGCCAGTTCCTGATCCGGACGATCATGCAGCCGCTCCTGTTCGTATTCGTCTTCGCGTACGTCTTCCCGAAGATCGGGCAGGGCTTCCACGGCCTGCCGAACGGTGTCTCGTTCTCGACCGTCCTCGTGCCGGGGCTGATCGCCGTCGCGATCAACTTCCAGGGGATCCAGGCCGTCGCGCTGCCGCTCGTGCAGGAGTTCAGCGTCAGCAAGGAGATCGAGGATCGCGTGCTCGCGCCGGTGCCCGTCTGGGTGGTCGGGTTCGAGAAGATCTTCGCCGGGGCAGTCCAGTCGCTCATGGCAGCCGGCGTCGTCTTTCCGATCGTCTACCTCGTGCACGCGCACGGAGAGGCGCCGGTCGTGCACGTGTCCGATCCGGCCCTGTTCGCCGTCGTGCTCGTCTTCGCCTGTTTCCTCGCGGCGGCGATGGGCCTCTTCATAGGGACGGTGCTCGACCCGCGCAAGGTGACGCTCCTGTTTGCGGTGGTCGTCCTGCCGCTCACATTTCTGGGGTGCATCTACTACCCCTGGGCGACGTTGACGCCGATTCTTTGGCTCAAGGTGCTCGTTCTCTTCAACCCGATGGTCTACATGAGCGAGGGGCTCCGCACCTCGCTGACTCCCGATCTGCCTCACATGCCGGTGTGGGCGTTCATGTTCGCGCTCGTCGGTGGCTCGATCGGGCTCGGGATCTTCTCGCTGCAGACCTTCCGCAGGCGCGTCGTCACGTAGCGTTCGGGCGCATGAGCCACGACGTCGCCATCGTCGGAGCCGGGCCTGCGGGCTCGGCGGCCGCATACCGGCTCGCGGATTCGGGCGCGAGCGTCCTGCTCCTCGACAAGGCGACCTTCCCGCGCGACAAGCCGTGTGGGGGCGGTGTCACCGGCCGCGCCGCGCGCCTCCTGCCGTTCTCGATCGAGCCTGTGGTGGAGGACGTCGTCGACCGGCTGGACTGTGGCCTCCGTTACCGGCAGCACATCACGCGCAAGGCCCGCGCGCCGCTCGCGTACATGACGCAGCGGCGGCGGCTCGACCATTTCCTCCTGCAGCAGGCGGCCGACGCGGGCGCCGAGGTGCGGCAGGGTGAGACGGCCGACGCACGGGAGCTCGACGCGCGGATCGTGATCGGCGCCGACGGCTGCAACGGCGCGTCGGCGAAGCAGCTCGGGCTCGCCGACCGGGTCGCGCACGGCGTCGCGCTCGAGGCGAACTACCCGTACGACCGGCGCTACGCAGGCGCGATGGTGCTCGAGATCGCGGTCGTCCGCGGCGGCTACGGCTGGATCTTCCCGAAGGGCGACCACATCAACGTCGGCGTCGGCGGGAACGCGGAGGAAGGCCCGAAGCTGCGCGCCGAGTTGCGGCGGATGTGCGAGGCGTACGGGATCGACCCCGAAGCGGCGCAGGACACGCGCGGCTACCGGCTGCCGATGCGCTTGCCCGGAACGCGGTTGGCGCGGGGCCGGACGGCGGTGATCGGCGACGCGGCCGGGCTCGTCGACCCGCTCTCGGGCGACGGGATGTACGAGGCGTTCTATTCCGCGAAGCTTGTCGCGGAGACGGCGCTCGACGTCCTGGCCGGGCGCGCCGAGAACCTCGACGCGTACCAGGCTGCCGTGGAGCGCCGGATCATGCCGTTGACGCGCGCCGGCTGGGGAGCGAAGCGCGCCTTCGAGCACTTCCCGCGGGCGACGTACGCGGTCGCGCGGCTTCCCGTCACCTTCCGCGCGCTCGAGAAGCTGCTCCAGGGAGATCTGCCCGAGCCGGCCGCGGCCCGCGGCGCCGAGCTGGCCGCGATCCGTGCGATCTATGTCCTCTCGCGCGCAGGCGGGGGCGCTACTGCTGGTTCCCGATCAGCTGCATGAGCTTGAACATCGGCAGGTACATCGAGATGATGATGATGCCGACCATGAACCCTACGCCGATCATCATCAGCGGCTCGATGATCGAGGTCAGGGACTGGATCGCGCTGTCGACCTCGTCCTCGTAGAAGTCGGCGATCTTGCTCAGCATCTGCTCGAGCTCTCCCGTCTCCTCGCCGATCCGGACCATCTGGCTGACCATCGGCGGGAAGATCGGGTCGGCCGTGAGGGGCTCCGCGATCGGGACGCCCTCCTGCACCTTGATCCGCGCTTCCGACAGTGCACGCTCGACGACCCAGTTGCCTGCCGTCGAGCCGGCGATGTCGAGTGCCTTGATGATGTCGACGCCGGCGGCGACGAGCGTCGCGAGCGTCCGCAGCAGCCGCGCCATCGTCACCTTGAGCACGACCTCGCCGATCTTGAGCGGGATCCGGAGCTTGAAGGCGTCCCACTTCTTCCGGCCCGACTCGCTGCGCTTGTAGCGGAGGCCGCCCCAGATCAGCAGGCCGATCATGGGGAAGACGATGAACCAGTCGTGGCGGAGCAGGTTCGAGGCGCTCAGTACGACCCGCGTCAGCATCGGCAGCTGGCCGTTCAACTCCGAGAAGATCTTCGCGAAGATCGGGACGATGAACATGAGCATCGCGGCGAGCACGAGGCAGGCGAAGGTGAAGACGACGGTCGGGTACACCATCGCGCCCTTCACGCGGCGCTTGAGCTTCGTCTCCTTCTCGATCTGCTCCGCGACGCGGTCGAGGACCTGGTCGAGCATTCCCGAAGCCTCGCCGGCCTGCACCATCGAGACGTAGAGCTCGTTGAACACCTTCGGGTGCCGCGCCATCGCCTGCGAGAGGAGAAGGCCGCCTTCGACGTCCGCGCGCAGCTCGGCGATGATCTCCGCGAGATACGGGTCGTCGGTCTGCTGCTCGAGGATCACGAGCGACGCGACGATGTTCAGGCCCGCTTCGATCATCGTCGCAAACTGGCGCGAGAAGATCTGCATCGAGCGAGGCTTGATCTTCTTGAACGTCGAGCGCAGCCCGTCCTCGCCCGATGCCGGCAGCTCGCGGAGGTTGTGGGCGAGCAGGCCGCGGATGCGGAGCTGCTCGCGCGCCGCCTCGAGGTCGGGGGCGTGGACTTCGCCGACGGTCTCGAGACCGTCGATGCTGATCGCGCTGTAGGCGAAGCCGGCCATGGTGGGCTACGCGACCAGGCGAATCTGGTAGCGGATGCCGTCGGAGGTGTCGACGAGCGTCAGCGACCGGCCGGCGGGGAGAGTGACGGTCTTCGCGCCGCTCGAGTACGCGCCGTTCGCGATGGAGATCTTCGCGACCCCGTTATGGACGGAGACGAGCCGGAAGAGCGGGTTCGCGCTGGGGAACTTCGCTCCCAGCCGCACGACCTGCACCCGGCCGTTGACCGAGATCCTCGCGGCGCCGTTCGCCGCGAGCGTGCGGGTCGGCTGCTGCTTGACCGCAGCGGTCGTGCCGATGTTGGTGCTGCTGGAACCCGTCTGCGTCGAATTCCCGCTGGCGTCCACACCCTGTGAGTCGGGCTGGCCCTGCGAGACGTCGACGATCTGCTGGGAGAACGGATCCTTGCTCGCGAAGTGGCTGAAGGAGAAGAGCTGGCTCTTCCCGACCTTCGGCGACAGGTCCGAGTTCGTCAGCTTCGCGCTCGACGCAGTCGGCAGGACGGCGGCGGCCGCGGTGCCGGCGGGCGTCGTCGCGGGAACGGCCGTGGGGGCGCCGGTGGCCGGTGCGGCGGTCGTCGTGGCGGCCGGCGCAGGCGCGCTGCCGCCGCTGTGGAGGATCTTCGGCACCTCGAAGGCGAGGACGGCGACCAGCACGACCGACAGGCCGATGGCGACCTTCTTCATCTTCTTGTCCTTGGCCACCCGGAGGTTCTCCATACGCTTCTGCTTGCGGTTCATGAAGTCCCTCCGCTCGTGCTCGGGGCCGCCGACGTGGAATCCGAGGTCGTCGTGGCCGGCGTGGTGGTCGTCGACGTGGTGTCAGTGGGAGTAGCCGGAGTCAACGCTGTGGCCGACTGCGGCACGAACTCGTTGATGGTGAGCGTCGCCGCGATCTGCGGCCATCCGGCCTGGCCCTCCGCGAAGGTCACGTCGCTCACGTCGAAGAGGCGCCCGGCGGTGAAGAGCTTGCCGTTCTGCACTCGGACGAGGTTGCGCACCCGCTGGAGGAAGGCGAGGAGGTTGTAGAAGTTGCCCGAGAACTTGACCGAGATCGCCTCGACGGCGAATGGATCCGTGACTCCGGTCGTCGCTACCGTGGTCGAGGCGGCACCCTGCGGCGAGATCTGGTCGAAGCTGATGCCCGAGTCCTTCGCCAGCGCGTTCAGCGTGAGGATCACGCCGGGCGTCGCGAGCTTGCTAGGCATCGCCTGGGTGAGGCTGAAGACGTTCGCGGAGCGCACAGCCGGCAGCGCCTGCTGGAACGCGGTCGAGCGGTTGGCGGCGATCTGCGCCTGCACGACCGCCGTCTGCTTCTTCAGGCTGGAAGCCGTCGAGCGCTTCGGCGAGATCACGGCGAGGTAGCCGATGCCGAGGACGAACACGAGCAGGGCCGCCACGAGCGCGACCTGAGCCCCCTTCGGCAGGCTGGCGAGGCGGGCGGTCACGAGGCACCCCTTCCTTTACGAACGTCCGAGACGATCGTGAACTGGATGACGGTCTGGCCGGCGACCTGCGCGGTCTGGCTGTTCTGCAACTGGACGTTCTTGAGGTCGGGCACGACCGAGAGCCGCTCGAGGAGCCGGGCGACGCTGTCCTGGGAATACGTGTAGCCCACGATGGTCAATGCGGTCGGCGTGGCCGGCAGCGAGCTCGACGTCGGGACCGCCGTAGCTGCGGCCGCACTGTCGTCGAGCGGAACCGTGCCGACGAGGCTCGTGAGCCAGACGTCGCTGGGCAGGACGAGCGCGAAGCGGCGGAGGATGCGATCCCACGCCACGCGCTTGCCGAGCGCGGCGTCGAGAGCCAGCGAGCGCTGCTCCTTCTTGTTGAGCACGTTCGAGCGGAACGTCTGCGTGCTCGCAGAGAGGTGGTGCGCAGGGGTCACTGCGAGCACCGCACGTGCGCCGGCGAGATTCTGGCGCTCGCGGTCGGCGCTGCGGTTGGCGAGCAGGAAGCCCCCGACGAGGGCGAGCACGACGGCCGCGCCGCCGATCGAGGCGACGAGGACGACCGCGTTCGGCCGCTCGTGCGTGCGCTGAGCCTGCTGGCGGGGGAGAAGGTTGACAGCGCGCATCAGTCCTCGATTCCCAGTCCGATTGCGACGGCGAGGGCGCCGTCCTGGCCGTTGGAGCTGATGCCGTGCCCGGACCCGACGCGTGCGAACGGGTCGGCGAGACGGACGCTGATGCCGATCAGCTCCTCGAGCTGCTCGGCGAGCCCCTGAAGGTGGGCGCCGCCGCCGGTGATCGTGATCTCGGCGAAGCCCAGTGAGTCAGGCTGATCCTGGTAGAAGTGGAGGGAGGAGGCGAGCTCGCGGGCGAGGCCGTTGACCTCGCGGCGCGCTGCCTCGGCGGCGCGGGTCGTGCGCTCGTCGCGCTCTTCGCCGGGCTCGTCCGAAGTGCCGATGTCGAGCGTCTGCTTGATCTGCTCGGCCTCGACGGTGTCGACCTCGAGAGCGCGCTCGACGGCGGCCGTGACGCGGGCGCCGCCCCAGTCGAGGACTCTCGTGAACTCGCACACGCGACCGTCGGAAACGGCGACCGTGGTGCGGTCATGTCCGATCGAGACCGCGACGCGGGCGGCTTCGGCCCGCTCACCGGCGGTCAGCGGCTCGCCGCCGACGGCGCGGAGCAAGGCGAAGGCCTCGATGTCGATGCCGACGAGCTCGATCTTCGCCGCGGCGCACGTGGCCGCGAAGCGGTCGACGAGGTCGCGGTAGGCGACGGCCAGGAGCACGCGGTCGGCCGTGGTCGAGTCACCGACGACGTGGTAGTCGAGCATCGCCTCTTCGATCGGGATCGGCAGGGTCTCGTACGCGCGGAAACGGATGGCATTGGCGAGCTGCTTCGGATCGTCGACCTCGGGGCGCTCGAAGACGCGCACGCCGGTCCGGCTCGAGCCGATGCCGAGGCGGACGTTCTTGCGCGGGAGATCCGCTTCGGCGAAGAAGGCGGCGATCTCGGTGGAGAGCGCCTCGGAGTCGCGCACCTCGCCGGAGGCGACGACGTCGGCGGGAAGCGGGTGCCGGGCGGCCTTGACGAGCTTCGGCCTGCCGTTGTTGACGACCACGGCGGCCGTGAGCTGGGATGCGCCGATGCTCAGTCCGACCAACTGCTTGTGCCGGCCGCCGCCCGAGGAGGCCGCCGGGGCCTTCCGCTGCTTCGGCGCACGCTTCGGCAGCGACAGCGAGCGCTTCGACGACGACTTCTTCGGCGTCGTCTCCTCCGTCGTCGCGGTGCTCTCGGCCTGCGCGGACGGGGTCTCGGTCTTGGCCTTGGCCTCTGTCTTCGTGGCCTTGGTCGCGGCCTTCGTCGACGGCTTGCGCTTGAACGAGAGGTCCTTCTTCAGAAAATCGGAGATTCCACTCACTGTCAGGCTCCTGCGACTCGGAGGCCGCGGAGGGCCTCGGGGAGGTGGTCATCGGTACGCGGTGCGACACCGGCACGTGCGAGCAACGCCTCGAACTCCTCGCGCCGGCTCGTTACGTTGAGTGCGGTTTCCTGGGTGATCTGGCGACGCACCACGAGATCGGCGAGGCACTGCTCCATCGTCTGCATGCCGCGCCCCGTGTTCGTCTGCATCACGGAATAGATCTGCTCGGTCTTGCCCTGGCGGACGAGGTTCCGGACGGCGTCGTCGGGCAAGAGCACCTCGATCGCCGGCACGCGCTTGCGGCCGTCTGCGCTCGGGAGCAGCGTCTGCGTGACGATCCCCTGGAGGGAGGCCGCGAGCTGCATCCGCACCTGGCCCTGCTGGGCGGCCGCGAAGACGTCGATGATGCGGTCGATCGTGCTCGGCGCGCTCTGCGTGTGCAGGGTCGCGAGCACCAGGTGGCCCGTCTCGGCCGCGGTCAGCGCGGTCGAGATCGTCTCGAGGTCTCTCATCTCGCCCACGAGGATCACGTCGGGGTCCTGGCGGAGTGCGCCGCGTAGCGCCTCGGCGAATCCCTTGGCGTCGGCGCCGACCTCGCGCTGGTTCACGACCGAGGTCTTGTGCTGGTGCAGGAACTCGATCGGATCCTCGATCGTGACGATGTGCATCGGCCGGCTCTCGTTGATCGAGTCGATCATCGTCGCGAGCGTCGTCGACTTACCGGAGCCGGTCGGGCCGGTCACGAGGACGAGGCCACGCGGCTCCCGTGCGAGCTGGAGGAGAACCTCCGGGAGGCCGAGCTCCTGGGCCGACTTGATCAGCCTCGGCACGAGGCGGAAGGCGGCTGCGAGCGTGTCGCGCTGGAAATAGATGTTGACGCGGAAGCGGGCGACGCCGGGGACGGAGTAGGAGAAGTCGATCTGGCGGTCGATCTCGAGCCGCTTCTGCTGCTCGGTCGAGAGGACGCGATAAAGAAGGTCACGCGTCTCCTCGGGAGAGAGGGCCTCGAACTCCTCCAGCGGAGCCAGCTTGCCGCGGATGCGCAGCAGAGGCGCCGACCCCGCGGTGATGTGGAGGTCAGAGGCGTCCTCGGCCGCGACGCGCTCGAGGAGAGTGTCGATTGAGAAAGGCTGCGGCGTCATGCGAGCGAGCTATCGGCGGGTCATGTGGCTCGCTTTAGGTAGGCAGCTGGATATCCCTCGGTCGAGGGAGGGACGGGTGCTGCGCCCGGAAGGCATCCCCCAGCGCGGGTGAGTCGGGGGTAGAGCGAATCACTCGGTCGAGGGGAGGGAGCCGCAGGGCGGGCTGCCGATAGAGGGCGGGTCTGGGTTACCCGTCCTACAAAGGAGACTGCATGCATTCCCTCAGGCAGAGGCTCAATGTCAGAGACGAGAGCGCGTTCACGCTGATCGAGCTCCTCGTCGTTCTGATCATCATCGGCGTCCTGCTCGCTATCGCCATTCCGTCTTACCTGGGCTTCCAGAAGAAGGCCCAGCAGACGGCGGCGATGTCGGACGTCCGCTCGGCCATTCCTGACGCCGAGGCGTTCTACTCGGACGTCAACAGCTACACGGGCATGACTGCCGGCGGGCTGAAGACCGCCTACGACAGCGGCCTGGTCGTTTCGACCTCGGGCTCGACCGGCATCGTCAGCGCCGTGCCGAAGACCGGCGATGTGCAGTCGTACTGCATCTCGGCGGTCGACGGTGGTCACTGGGCGTTCGTCAAGGGCCCCGGCGGCCAGGTCACCAACGGGGACACTGCTTCCCCCGCCGTGACGTCGGACCCCTGCTAGTCGTAACGCTCTAGCACGTGTACTGCCGAGGGCGCGGGAAACCGCGCCCTCTCTCTTTCTCTCACCGCCGGCAGCGCGTATCCCCCGTTTCAGGGAGGCCCGCGCCGCCGGGCCTGCCGATAGGAGGGCCATGAACACGACGTTGAGCACGCGCCAGATCCGGCTTGTCGCCCTGCTCGTGCTGGTCGTCGTGGCCGCCGGCGGCTATGTGGTCACGCGCCACAAGTCGAATACGCCGACCACGACGCCCGCGGTGACCGCTCCCGCGCAGAGCACACCAGCGCAGACGACTCCCACCCCGAGCAAGGCGCACTCGCACGCCGTGACGCCGACCACGCTCCACACCCACGGGCTGCCGGTGGCGGTCGCCCGGGCCCTCCAGAAGCACGCCGTCGTCGTCGTTGCCGTCACCACGCCGCGTGGCCAGGACCAGACCTTCGAGCGTGCCGAGGCGCAGGCCGGTGCAACCACGGCGGGTGTGGGCTACGTCGCCGTCGACGTCTTCCACCAGCGGGCCGGTACGGCGATTCTCCGCAAGCTCGGAGTCGTCGACACCCCCGAGATCCTGGTGGTCACGCGGCCGGGCACGATCTACTCGGACTTCAAGGGCTTCGTCGACCGCGACGTGGTCGCTCAGGCCGCCGCAGACGCACGCTGATGAGAAGGGGCGGCCGCCCGCAGCAGGCAGCCGAGCCGGAGCCGCGCGAGCCGGAGCCTCGGGAGCTCTTCGTCCGCAGCGCGAGCCGGTACGGGCGTCCCGTCGTGACGATGCGGGCGCGTGACTTCGGTGACGCCTGCGTCGTCGACGTCGAGGTGGACGGCCGCGAGGACGGAGCCGAGCCGCGGTCGTACAGCTTTGCGGACGCCCAGCAGGCGAGCACGTTCGTGACCGAGGCCGTCGAGGCGCTCGTGTACCTCGGCTGCGAGATTCACGCCTAGAGGCCGCGAGCGGGAGCGAGGTGGATCCCGTGGCAAGAGAAGAAGGCGAGCTTCGGCACGAGCACGAGCCTGTCGCAGACGTGATCGCGCTCCCTCAGCTCGAGCGTCTGCCTCCGAATCCCGACGCTCCCGATGTCGGCTCCGGTGGCTTCACCGCGGACAACCGTTCCGCGCGACTCGAGGCGCTCGAGCTCGTACGCGCTGCGGTCGAGCTCGCCGACCGGATCGAGCGTGACGCACAGGAGACGGCGAAGGATCGCATCACGCGCACCGAGGAGGAGGTCCGGCTGCGCCGGCTCGCCCTCGACGAGCGCGAGAAGGAGCTCGACCACCTCAAGCGCGACCTCGAAGCGGCGCGCCAGGAGGCGACGCAGGTCCAGCAGGAGCTCGAGGAGCAGCGCGGCCAGGCGGCCGAGGCACTCCGCGAGGCGCAGGGGCGCCTGAGCAACGTGGAGCAGGAGGCCGCAGCGACGGTCGCAGCCGCGGGCGAACGCGCACACGCATTGCAAGAGGAGGCGCGGGCCGAGTCCGAGGGCCTTCTCGCCGCCGCCCGGAACGAGGCCGAGTCCGTGGCGGGCTCGGCGCGCTCGGAGGCTGATGCGGCTCTAGAGGCTGCCCGCTCCGGGGCCGACGCTCTCGTCTCCGCCGCTCGCACCGAGGCCGAATCCGCCACGGAGGGACTCCGATCGGAGGCGGAGAACGCGTTGAACGCCGCGCGCTCGGAGGCCGAGTCGCTGCTCGGCAACGCTCGCGCCGAGGCGGAGTCGATGCTCGGCAACGCGCGCTCCGAGGCCGAAACCCTGCTGGGAACCGCGCGGTCGGAGGCAGAAGACGTCGTCACCCGGGCGAGTGCCGAGGCCGCGCAGAGTGCCGAAGGGGCCCGCGCGTCCGCCGACGAGCTCCTGGCGCAGGCGGGCTTCGAGGCTCGCGACATCTCGGACACCGCCCGCCGCGAGGCCGAGCAGCTGCTCGCAGCGGCGAATGACGGCAAGGCCGAGCCGGAGCCGGAGCCGGAGCCGGAGCCCGAGCCCGAGCCCGAGCCGGAGCCCGAGCCGCAGGTCGAGGCCGAAGCAGAGGCTCCTGCGCCCGAGCCGGCCGAGGAGCCCACGCCGGCCGGCGGCTTCACCCCGCCGCCGAGCTCGCTCGAGGATCTCGCCGCCGCGAGCCGGCCCACGAAGTTCAGCATGGGCCGCTCCCGCAACAAGTAGCGGTTCGTCAGGCCGAGCTGACGCTCAGCACCGGCTCGAGCCCGAGGAATTCAGCGATCCGGTTCGCCTCGCGTGCGAGCTCCGCGCGGGCAGCCTTCCCGAGGCGCCGGGCGAGCCGGACGTCCAGCTCGATCCGCTTGCCGCGGCGGCGGCGCTGCCACAGTCCGGCGGCGATCCCGTCGACCAGCACGAAGCGGACGCCGGCCGGCCCCTCGTACCGGCCGCGGCCGTCGCTCGCGACCAGCTCTCGCACGGATTCCGGCACGAGCTGGTCGCGCTCGCGGAATCCCATCACGTAGACGTCGTACTCGGGCAGCAGCCGCACCTGGGGGCTCGGTGCCGGGACCGCGAGGTCGGCGGCGAGAACGAAGCACCGTCGGCCGTCGACGTCGACCTCTTCCAGCTCCCCGGCCAGCTCGTCGAACAGGAGCCGCGCGTCCGCGACCTTGAACGCGGCCGAGCCGAGCCACGCCGAGAGCTCGGCCGGCCCACTTGGCCCGTACGTGCGGAGGAACCGGCGGCAGACCTCCCGCAGCGCTTCGTCCTCGTCCACCTCCTGCCACCGTTCGAGCCACTGGTCGGGCCGCGCGAGCGTGATGCGCGCTCCCTGCGGCGGCCCCTGGCAGAGCTCGGCGAGGAAGAACGCGAAGCCCGAGCGGAGGCGGTCGCGCGCCGTCGTGCCCACCCGCTGCACGACCTCTCCCGCGAGCTCCTCCCGCAGCAGGCAGCGTCCGTCGAGCACGTCCCAGACCGCCCTGCGAACCGCTTCGACCTCGCCGGCGCCGAGCGCCGGATGAAGCTCCCCAGCCGGATCGCGCCACGCGGGCAGTCCCCGGTCGGCCGAGCGTAGGACGGCGCGCCGTGCGGCATGCCAGAGCGGCAGCTCCGCGGCAGGGTGGAGGTGCAGCGTCCCCCGCAGCGTCCAGGCCTTGACCAGCGCTCGTCGCTCCCACAGCGCCGCTCGGACGTCGGCCTGCACGATTCCGTCGACCCGCGCCGCGAGCTGCAGCTCGGCCGACGCCTGTACCTGCGCGTGCACGCCGCAGAGGGCTCCGACGACCTCGACGAGCTGGTCGCTACTTGCTCGTTCGCTCAGCGAGGAGCGCGCCAGACGGCGCGCCCGAACCTCGTCCCAGCCGACCTCCGCCACGGGCGGATAGTCGCATCGCTCGTCAGATCGTGGTGACGCGGGCGAGCTCTTCGAGCGAGGTCAGGCCGGCGACCGCCTTCTCGATCCCGTCGGCCCACAGGGGTGCCATGCCGCCTTCGGCCGCCGCCCGCTCGAGCTCTTCGTGGCTTGCCTTGCGGGCGGCGAGCGTCGAGAGCTCCTCGTTCATCCGGAGGAGCTGGAAGATGCCGATGCGGCCCTTGTAGCCGGTTTGCCGGCAGCGGACACAGCCGTTGCGGCGATAGAGCTCGTTCTTGCCGTGCCGGAGCTCCTCGGGGATGCGCGCTGTGAAGAGCTCGTCCTTCGTCGGCGTGTAGAGCTCCTTGCAGTGCTCGCAGAGTCGGCGCGCGAGCCGCTGGGCGAGCACGCCCGTGACGGCGGCGCCCGTGAGGAAGGGCTCGACACCCATCTCGTTCAGTCGCGTCAGCGCGCTCGGAGCGTCGTTCGTGTGCATCGTCGAGAGGACGAAGTGCCCGGTCAGCGCCGCCTCGATCGAGATCTTCGCGGTCTCGACGTCTCGGATCTCGCCGACCATCACGACGTCGGGGTCCGAGCGCAGGATCGAGCGCAGCACCGTGGCGAACGTCAGCCCGGCCCGCAGGTTGATCTGCACCTGGTTCAGGCCCGGGAGGCGGTACTCGACCGGATCCTCGACGGTGATGACGTTGATCTCCGGACGGTTGATCTCGCTCATGGCGGAGAACAGCGTCGTCGACTTGCCGGAGCCGGTCGGACCGGTGACGAGCAGGGCGCCGGTCGGCCGGTGGACGAGGGTCACCAGCTGCTCCTGCATCGCCATGCTGAGCCCGACCTCCTCCATCGTCGGCGGCTTCTTCGACTTGTCGAGGAGGCGCATCACGACCGACTCGCCCTCGACCGTCGGCAGCGTGGCGACGCGGACGTCGAGCATGCGGCCGGCCGCGGACGCGGAGAGCGAGATGCGGCCGTCCTGCGGCTTCCGGCGTTCGGCGATGTCGAGCTTGGCCAGCACCTTCAGGCGCGTGGTGACGCCGATCGCGCTCCGCTTCGGGATCCGCTGAGTCTCGTGGAGCACGCCGTCGATGCGGAAGCGCACGACGAGCGAGTCCGGCTGCGGCTCGAAGTGGACGTCGCTCGCGCCGTCCTCGGCCGCCTCGAAGATGATCGAGTTGACGAGGCGGACGAGCGGCGCGTCCGAGATGCCGTCGTCGACCTCGAGGTCGTCCAGCTCGTCCTCGTCGACGACCTCGAGCTCGACGGCGTCGCCGAAGCCGGAACGGGAACCGAACGCCTCCGCGGTGCGCGCGAGCCGGCCGAGCTCGTTCGCAATCTCCTCGCTGGCGGCGACGCGCAGTGCGATCGGGTGCTTGCTCGCGAGGCGCAGCGAGTCGATGCCGTGGATGTTCTGCGGGTCGGCGATCGCCACGCACAGCGAGTCGTCCTCGAACGCGTAGGGGAGGGCGTTGACCTGCTCGAGCACGTGGAGCGGCACGGAGCTCGCCGCGATCGGGTCGATGCCGACCGAGCCGAGCTCGATCACGGGAAGGCCGTACTGCGCGGCGACGATGCGCGCGATCGCCTCGCTCGAAGCCAGTCCCTCGTCGATCAGCACCTGCACGACCGGTGCGTGCTTCGCCTGCTCGCGCAGCACCTCGAACTTCGCCTCGGGAATCAGGCCGGTCGTCTCGAGCAGGTCGACGACGAGCTCGCCCATGAGCTGCGAGATCGGTGCGGGAGTCACCGGGCCCTTAGGCGCCGGGGTTCCGCCGGGGCCTACAGCAGGCTGGGCAGACACCGCAGATGTCTCACGTGAGGTGGTTGAGGTAGGCATCGAGGATGGCACCGCCGGCGAAGAGGGCGACGACGGCGCCGAAGGCGAGGAAGGGGCCGAACGGAATCTTCATCTTGCGTGCCCCGAGGCCGTGCCGCGCAAAGAGGACGAGGCTCGGCATGAGGGCCGCGAAGAGCGCGATCATCATCGCCACCGGCGCCGTCCGGCCGAGCAGGGCGCCGATCATCAGAGCGAGCTTGACGTCTCCCATCCCCATTCCGCCCGGGTAGGCGAGCGCCGCGAGGAAGAGGAAGCCGGCCAGGCCGACGGCGCCGAGCGCCCACTCAGGCGACGGGTCGTACGCGGTCATCAGCGCGAGCACGGCTGCCGCGGCGGGCAGCACGACGTTGTTCGGGACGATGCGGCGCTCGAGGTCGGTGGCGGTGGCCACGACGAGCGCTCCGCAGGCGATCGCGGCCGCCGCCGTCTTCAGCGTGAACCCGAACGCGAGCACGCAGGCGACGAGGAGAAGCGCGGTCGAGAGCTCGATGGCGAGGTCGCGCGGCGGGATGCGGATGCCGCAGCGCCGACAGCGTCCGCGCAGGAGCCCGTACGACAGCACCGGCACGTTGTCGTACCAGGGGATCGCCGTCTCGCAGCTCATGCACGCCGATCCCGGCCGCACGATCGAGCGGCGCAGCGGGACGCGCGCGGCGACCACGCCGAGGAAGCTGCCCAGGGCGAGGCCCGGGACGAAGACGAGCGGGAGGACGAGGATCATCTCGTTCGTTATCGACATCCGCGCGGCGCCGCTTGAGAGCAGCTTTGCAGCGGGTGTCAGGAAGTCGGCGCGGCCCGGACGAGCCGCTGCGCGCCGGCTACTTCGAGGTGTGCTTGCTCGGCCGCCGGATCAGGCTCGCTCCGTACGGGGAGCGGTCCTGCGGCGAGCCGAGCTCGGCGCCCTTGCCGCGCACGAGGTGAAGCGTGATCGTCGGAGCGCCCGTGTTCACTACGTGCGCCCCGGGCTGCGGCGACTGGGAGGCGACCATGTTGGCCGGGTAGCCCTGAACGGCTCCGCGGACCTTCCAGCCGAAGCCGGAGTCCTCGAGCGCGCCGGAGGCGAAGACGAAGAGTTGGCCGCGCACGTCCGGTACGACCATCACCTGCTGCGGCGCGGCGTGTGTCGCCGGCTTCTTCGCCGTCGCCGGCTTGTCGGCGGCGAGGCTGATCGTGGCGCTCACGAGCAGGGCGGCTGCAGCGACGGCTGTGAGGCGGGGAAGCGTGACGATGCGTCTGGACACGGCTCGTGCATCGGAACGTTCGATCATGGCCATGACCCCCTAATGGGTGAAGTAGACGACGTCGGAGGCGAACGACGAGCTGCCTGAGCCGACTTGGAAGTTGCCGAGCGGGGCGCCGACGATTCGCTTCGCGCCGTCGTAGTTCGCGGTCGCCCAGGCGCTGCCGAGGCTATCGACCCGCACGAACGCGCCGGTGTGCGGTGCGTCGATGAAGTTCCCGTCGCCGATGTAGATCCCGACGTGGTCGAGCTTGTCGAAGAAGACGAGGTCGCCCGGCTGGAGCTGATCGCGAGGCACCGAGACGGCGTTCGACGAGTTCCACTGAGCCACCGTGTTGTGCGGCAGCGGGACCCCGAGCTGCGCGAACACGTACTGGACGAGGCCGGAGCAGTCGAAGCCGGTCAGCGGCGTCGCGCCGGCCCACTTGTACGGGATTCCGAGGTACTGCAGCGCGACCGAGACGACGCCGCCGTACTGGGAGGCCGCCCCCAAGCCGCTGTACAGCGGCGACGACAGGAGCTGGCCGGTGGACGCCTGGTCGCGCAACCGGCCGAGCTGGGTGGTCGCCGAGCGGAGACGCGTTTGCAGCCGGGCCACCCGCGCGTCCAGAGCGCTTCGCCGGACACCGAGCAGGACGGCGTGCTTGTGGGCATCGAGCTGGTCGGAGAGGAGGTGGGCGGTCGCTGCGGCGTGGACGAACCGCCGCTCGGCATGCGCCAGCTTTCGGGCTCCGGCGCCGGCGGCGGCGACCTGCGTCTTCGACGCTGCGATCTGGCCGCGGACCTTCTTGATCTGCGGCTGCAGCTGTGCGCCGGACGAGACGAGCGTGTTGGTGGAGAAGACCCCGTTGCCTCCGCTGCCGCTGTACAGGGCGGCGAGGCCCATGACCTCGTTCACGTACCAGCTCGCGTGGTTGTAGCAGTACACAGCGCGCGTGATGTCGGCCTGTCCGCCGCAGCCGTCGAGGTAGCGCGCGGCGCTGAAGATCGCGTCGGTCGGGTTGTCGGGGTCGGCGACCCCGTCGCCGTTCGCGTCGATGCCCCACCGCGCCCAGGTCGAGGGCATGAACTGCATCCAGCCGACGGCTCCCGCCGAGCTCGGCCCGAGGTTCTGGCCGAAGTTCGTCTCGACCTTGTTGATGGCGCCGAGCACCTCCCACGGGATGCCGTAGGCGCTGCCGGCCGCCTGCCAGATGCTGCGCAGCGCGCCGAAGGACATCGGACCGCTCTGCGACGAGGTGAACGCAATCACCTGCGAGCTCTGCGCGAACGTCACGGAGCTTGCACCGGCGCTCGTATGCGGCCGCTCGACGCGGAACGTGTCCGCGGACGCGGCGCTCGAGAGGGCCAGCGCCATGACGAGCACGGCCCCGAGGAGGGGGAGAAGACGTCTCATGGCTACTGCTGGCCGGCGACGCGGAGTCTCGGCAGCTCGTCGTCCACCTCGTCCACCGTGTTGGTGGGCTCTTCCGGCTCCGGGTCGGCGTCGGGATCGGCCTCCGTCACGGAGTCGAGGTGCGCGTGGGCTGCGGCGGCGTGCTCCTTCATGGTGCGGTCGAGCGCGATGAGGAAGTCGTGACGGTTGGGGGCGGCGTTGGCCGCGACCTCGCGGTCGACCTTCTCCTCCACGACGAGCTGGATCAGCGCCTTGCTGAACGTCTGCATCTGGAAGAAGTCGCCTTCGGCGATCGCCTCGGTGATCTCTTCGGGCTTGTTGTCGCGGATCAGGTCCGAGATCCGGGCGTTGGCGATCATGACCTCGACGGCCGGGACGCGTCCACCGGTGAGCTGCGGGAGCAGGCGCTGGCTGATCACGCCGCGCAGCACGCCGGCGAGGATCGACCGGATCAGCTGCTGCTTGACGGACGGGAAGAACTCGACCATCCGCCCGATCGTCTCGGAGGCGTCGACCGTGTGCATCGTCGAGAGGACGAGGTGGCCCGATTCGGCGGCGGCCAGCGCCGTCTCGGCCGTCTCGGCGTCGCGGAGCTCGCCGATCAGGATCACGTCGGGGTCCTGGCGGAGACCGCGGCGCAGCGCCTGCGCGAAGGACGCCGTGTCGAGGCCGACCTCACGCTGGTTGACGATGCAGCCGTGGTCGCCGTGCACGATCTCGATCGGATCCTCGATCGTCACGATGTGCTGGCGCCGGGCGCGGTTGATGTGGTCGATGATCGCGGCGAGCGTCGTCGTCTTGCCCGAGCCCGTGGCGCCGGTGACGAGGACGAGACCGCGGTGCTCCTCTGCCAGGCGCCGGACGCCCGGGGGCAGCGAGAGCTCGTCGAAGTTCGGCACTTCGCGAGGGATGACGCGGAACGCGATCGAGATCGAACCCCGCTGGCGGAAGCCGTTGACGCGGAATCGCGGCAGGCCTGCCGGTGCGTACGCGCTGTCGAGCTCGCCCGTCTCGAGAAACGTCTGCAGGCGCTTGGGCGTCTCGGCGCAGACGTGCTCGAGCGCAAGCTCGAGGTCGCGCTCGGTCAGGTCGCCCTCGCCGTCGAGCTCTGTGAGATTGCCGTCACAGCGCAGGATCGGAGGCCTCTCGACCTTGAGGTGAATGTCACTGGCGCCGAGTTCAACGGCGCGGCGGAGCACGAGTTCGAGATCCATCGGCAACCTCTCAAATCGGCCGGTTACCGCACCGGCTTTAGCCCGTATCCCCCGGACGGGCGGACGCTTGGCAGCCCGCGGTTCATCCCTTCGGGCTCCGCGAGGACACGACCGGCGCCGCACAGCGCCAGTACTCGCGGCTCGGGTGCACCGAGATCAGGTTGCAAGACTGGCTCGTCATGTCCGGCCAGCCGTCGAGCCGGCCCTTCGAACAGCTCAGAAGGGTCGGGTCGGAGTTCCCACGGACGGTGACGGCGCTGCAGCTGCTCAGGAGGCCGGCGTCCTTCAGGACGCGCCCGTCCCTGATGGCGGCCATCGTTCCGACCAGTAGGGCACCGACGACAAGGATCTTCAGCAGCATCCGTCTCTCCTGCGCTCGTTCGCCCGTTTCTGTCGGCATCGGACGCCTCGGCGCCGATCCCTCCTTCGGACGAACCCGCTAGCGCGCGATGAGCGCCTCGAGCTCTCGCTCGAGCTCTGCGAGCTCGTTTCCGTGTCGCCCGATTCCGCCGCCGAGGTCGTCGAGCGTCTGTTCGAACCGCTCGCGCTCCTTGGCGACGAACTCGAGGAGGCCGTCACGTTCGGCCTCGAGCTCCTGGATTCGCTCCTCGAGCCCCTCCGCGTTCCGTTGCGCAGCCTCCGACTCGCGAGAGAGCTGCTTGGCGAGGTTTGCGAGCGCGCGGCGATGCTCCTCGAGCTCGCCGTTGGTTGCAGCCAGATCGACCTCGAGCTCGGCGATGATGTGCGACTTACGGCGCCAGCGCGCCGGCCGCGGAGCGACGGGGGCCCCGGGCTCGAGATCGAGCACTGCCACCGGCTCCTCGGTCCGGCCGACAAAGATCGCGACGGCGCCGAAGAACGCGGCCAGGCAGATCCCGGCGGCGTAGAGGATGCCGGGAAGTCCGCCGACCTTCAGGTAGGCCACCGCGGCGAATGCGGCGCCCGCGCCGGCAGTGCCCGCTGCGGCGAGCGTGCGTGCCGGCGTGCTTCTCACTGCAGGTGACCGCCCTGCATGATGGCTGCGAGCTCCTGCGTCTTCGACAGGGCGCGCTCGAGGCGGCTGTTCCGGTCGGCCAGCTCGTGACGGAGGCGATCGACGGCCTCCTGGTCGCGGAGGCGCTCGACGCGGATCCGCTGGAGCTCTGTCTCGAGCTCCTGTACCCGCTGCTCGCGCGCGGCCATCTCGCCGCCGAGCTCCTGCAGCTTGCCGCGCAGGTCCTGCAGCCGGGTCGCCTCGGTGTCGAACAGGTTGAGCACCCGCTCGAGCGACCGTCCCCACACCGGCGACGCGGCGGCGGCGCCCGTCGCAACGTGGTCGGTGCCCGATGACACGACCGCCATCGAGGCGGCGTCGAGCAGTGAGGCGAGCGTCGAGGTCTTGACCACACCGATGTCCACGGCGCCGGAGAAGTGCTCGCGAATGGCCGCGATGCGCTCCGGGGTCGCATCGCCGAGTGCGACGCGGACGCTGCCGTCGGCGCAGCGGACCGGAGCAGCGCCGATGCGCGCCAACTCTTCGCCGCCCACACGCGTGGCGGATTCGCTGTCGATCAGAAGCGGTTCGTCGTCGAGGTAGGGGAGCTCCCAGCTGCGCGCGGTTGCGATCGCCGCGCTGCGCTCGTCGCCTGGCTCGACGCGCTGCTGCTCGTCGAACATCGTGTCGCTGTCGAAGTACTCGTCCACTGAAGCCTCCAGTTCGCGTGTCGCCGCAGTTATCGGCTTTCCTGGGGCGGTTCTTTAGAGCTTCCAACGAAGTGACCACGCGCCGACTGGGCGTGATGAGCGAGTGCGATGCAAGGACGCAGGGAGCGTGAATAGCGGCGCTATTCGCGCGACCGACGACGCCGCAGCGCGCCGCACAGCACGTTCAGACGGCCCGTGCTTCATTGCGTTGGGAGTTCTTAGGCGCGGAGGCGCTTAGACCTGCGCGAGATAGACGCAGATGTCTCCGCCGGGGAGCGTGCGGCCGCTGCGCACGACCTCGAAGACGGCCGGCTCCTCGCGGTCGGGGAGGACGAGCTCGACCGTCTGGCCGGGCTGCGGCGGAATTCCGGTCTGCGGAACCAGCTCGTATCCGTTCGGTCCCGGCACGAAGAGTGAGTAGTCGACCTCTTCGGACTCCGGGACGGACTCGATCCACTCGGTCTCCTGGGCGGTGTCCTCCGTCTCTGCCTCGGCCTCGTCGGCCACGGGCTCTGCCGGGAGCTCCTCGCTGCCGGGTACGAGCTCGGCCGCGAGCCCGCGGACGGCGTCGAGCGCGTCGACGAGCCGCTGGGAGCCGAGCTGCAGCTCCTGCTCCCGCTTGTCGGCTGCGGACGCTGCGGCTGCGAGCTGCTCGATCGCCGAGCCGAGCTCCTGCTCGAGCACCGTGCGCTGGGCGAGGAGCGTCTCGCGGTCGGCGTGGTGGAGATCCTGTTCCTCGGCGAGCAGGCGGGTCTGCTCCTCGAGCTCTCCCTGTGTGTCGGCTGCGATGGTCTGGAGCCGCTCCAGCTCGCTGACGGCACGGTCGCGCTCGGCCTCGAGTGCGATCTGCGACTCGCGCACGCGCTCGGCCTGCCGCAGCAACTCGTGTGCCTCGTCGAGCTCGGCCGTCAGTTTGTCGCGCTCCTCGACGACGCTCCGAAGCTCGGCCGTCGAGCTCTCCCGCACCTCGGCGAGCGTCGTCTCGATCAGCTCGACCCTGGTGCGCAGCTCGTCGCGCTCCTCGGCGGCGGGGCCTGTGACGGCGAGCCGCTCGAATGCCTTCCCGAGCTCCTCCTGGAGCCGTTCGCGCTGGGCGGTGAGCTCGTCGCGCTCGCCGGCGTGCCGTTCCTGCTCGTCGGCGAGCCGGCGCTCCTGCTCGGCGGCCGAAGCCTGTGCCTCGGCGACTGCGGTCTGGAGCCGGTCGAGCTCTTCCCGGTCGCGCTCGTGCTCGGCGCCGAGCCGGGCGAGCTCCTGCTCGCGCTCGGCTTGCGCCTCGGCGAGGGCGCTGTCGAGCCGGTCGACCTCGCCGAGCAGCCGGTCGCGCTCTCGGGCCGCTGTGGTCTGCGTCTCGGCCAGGGCGGACTCGAGCTGCTCGGCCTCGGCGCGCAGCCGGTCCCGCTCCTCGGCGGCGGGGCCGACGGCGGCGAGCCGCTCGAGCGTGTCCTCGAGCTCCTGCTGGAGCCGGTCGCGGTGGCCGGTGAGCTCGTCTCGCTCGGTGGAATGCCGTTCGTGGACCTCGGTGAGCCGGCGTTCGTGCTCGGCGGCCGAGCTCTCGGCCTCGGCGAGCGCCGTCTGGAGACCCTCGAGCTCTGCGGTGGCGTGGTCGCGCTCCTGCTGGAGCCGCGCGAGGTTCTCGTGGTGCGTGGTCTGCGTCTCGGCGAGCGTGGTCTGGAGGCGCTCGAGCTCTGCGGTGGCGTCGTCGCGCTCCTGCTGGAGCCGCGCCAGGTCCTCGCTGCGCTCGGTCTGCGTCTCGGCGAGCGTGGTCTGCAGCCGCTCGAGCTCTGCGGTGGCGTGGTCGCGCTCCTCCCGGAGCTGCGTCAGGTCCTCGCTGCGTTCGGTCTGCGTTTCGGCGAGCGCGGTCCGGAGCCGCTCGAGCTCTGCGGCGGCCTCGTCGCGCTCGTCCTGGAGCCGGGCGAGCTCCTGCTCCCACTCGGTCTTCGCCTCGACGACCGCGGCCTCGTGCGTCGAAGCCTCGGCCTGCAAGCGCTCCTGCTCGGCGAGAGCAGCAGCCCGGGCCTCGGCGAGGGCGGCTTGGAGGTCTCCGATCTCGGCCCGCAGTTGCTCCAGCTCGAGCGGATCGGTTTCGTCGAAGGGCGGTGCTTCCGGGATCGTCTCGGCCTCGTCGGCCATCTCGTCCGGCTCCTCGGCGACCGGGCTTTCCTCGGTCTCGACGGGGACTTCCGGGGTCTCCTCGACGGAATCGGTCTCGGTCTCCTCGACGTCCTGAACGTCCTCGACCTGCTCGACCTGCTCGACCTGCTCGACCGCCGCGACGTCCTCGACGGGCTCGGGCTCCGGTGCCGCAGGCAGGGCGGCGAGAGGGGCGGGCTCCTCGGCGGCCTCCGCAGCGGGGGCGCCATCGGTTTCCGCGTCGTCGCCCGGCGCGAGGTTCGGCCGCGCCGGCGGCGCGGTGGCCGTGGACGCCAACCGGAGCTTCGGGAGGCTTCCGCTCGTCGCCTCTCCGCCGTCGGCGTCGTCCTCGTCCTTCGGCGGAACGCCGAGCGCGAAGCCGTACTCGGTCTTGAGCGCGCCGCCGCTCTGCAGCGCAAGCGCGTGCGCGACCGCGGCGCCCGAGGCGAATCCGAGCTCCACGATGATCTGGCCGAGCGGCCGCTTCGACTGCTGCTGCACCTCGAGCACCGTTGCGAGCTGCTCCTCGCTGATCAGCCCGAGCTCGGTCATCAGCTCGCCGAGCTGGCGCTGGGGCATGCGCTCTTGTTCGGACGAGGCGCTCATGCCCAATTCCCGACGGGCCGCAGGGAAGTCACACGGCTTCTATCGGCGGAAAAAGCCTCGAACTTGATAGAGCGGACCGCGACGCAGTTACGTCAGTTCGAGGGATCGCCGGAAACCGCATGGAGGACGACGATTGAGCACAGGACGACTGCGGCGTCCGGTACACCGAGTGGAGGAGGAGCGCCGCATGTCCAGCACAGTCGAGGAGCTCAGCCACAGGGACAGCCTGCTCGAGGTCGAGCACGACGTCGCACGCCGGGAGGCCGAGCGCAACGAGTTGGCCCGTGAGATCGAAGCACAGCACGAGCGGCTGCACACCCTGCGCGCAGCCGTGCTCGAGGAGCTCACGAAGCAGCGGCGCGTCACGTTGCCGCGGTGGCCGAGTGGGCCGAAGGTTCGCCCCAGCCTCGTCGACGAGGACGAGTGGTGGTCGAAGATGCTCGGAAGGAACAAGGCCGCTTAGCCGCCAAGCAGCGCCCTGCAGCGCGGAGTCCGGGGCAGGAGGCGGCCGTCCGGGCTCCGCGGCGCGTCAGGGAACGCCGGAGGTCGTCGTCGTGTCGGTCGTCGGCTCCGTGGTGGTCGTCGGCGGCGGCGGCGCGATCGTGGTCGGCGGCGGCTCCGACGTCGTGGTCGGGATCGTCTGAATGGTTGTGGTCGTGCGCGCGGTCGTCGTCCCGGCGGTCGTCGTCTTCCGCTGCGTCGTGGTCTTGGCCTTCTTCTTATGCGACCGCTCGTGCTTGCAGCCGCCGTGCTTGCGGGCGTCGCGCCACGTGCGCGCGAACTGGTAGCGCCCGCACCACCGGTTGTACGGCGGCGATCCCGGGCTTGCGAACTGCTCGACGGGTTGCCCCTGCAGCGCCTCCGTCATGTAGGTGTGCCAGATCTGCGCCGGGAGGGTGCCGCCCGTCACGCCTGCGATTCCGTGCACGCCGCGCATCGGGCGGACGCTCGTCGGATAGCCGACCCATGTGACCGTCGTCAGTTGCGGCACCCAGCCCGCGAACCACGCGTCCCCGAAGCTGTCGGTCGTTCCCGTCTTCCCGGCGACGGGCCGGCCCGAAAGTGCGGCAGCCGTCCCGGTCCCGCTCTGCACGTTCGCCTCGAGGACCCGCGTGACCACGCCCGCGACCTTCGCGTCGACGACTCGCCTGCCCTTCGGCTTGGCCGCTTCCTCGGTGTGACCGCCGGGGAAGACGACCTTGCTCAGGATGGTGGGGTCGTGCGCGACGCCGCCGTCGCCGAGCGTGGCGTACGCGCTCGCGAGGTCGAGCGGGCTCACCGCGTTCACTCCGAGCACGATCGACGGAACGGCGTGGAGCTTCGACCGGATTCCCATCCGGTGCGCGAGCGCGGCGATCGGCTGCGGACCGAGGTCGAGCGCAAGACGGGCGTAGACCGTGTTGTCCGAGAGAAGCGTCGCCTGCGTCAGCGGGATGCGGCCCGAGTACGTGTTCTCGAACGTGTGCACGTGCCAGTTGTCGGGCCCGATGAACGGCGCAGAGAGGTACTGCGTCGAGTAGGGGTTGATCTCCCGCTGCACGGCCTGCGTGAGGACGAACATCTTGAACGTCGATCCCGCCTGGCGATGCCCGTCGGCCGGGAGGTCGTAGGAGATGCGCTTCCCGGTCTGCGCGACGGCCATCGCCCTGATCTGGCCCGACGACGGCTCGATCGAGACGACCGAGCCGGCGGGGTCTCCCTTGCGGTCGAGAGTGCCGAGGATCGAGCGCGTCGCGTCGGTCTGCATCTTCGCGTCGAGCGTCGTGTAGATCCGCAGGCCGCCGCGACGGATTTGCTCGGGGCCGTACTCGCCGAGGAGTTGGTCGGTGATGTAGTCGGTCAGGTATGTCTGGCCCGAGAGGCCCGGCGCCCGGCGCGGGCGCAGGCCGAGGGGGCTCCGTACCGCCCGCCGGTAGCGGGTGGGGGATATGTCGCCGGCCTGGAGCATCGCCTTCAACACCTCCGCGCGGCGTGCCCGCGCGGCATTGGGCCGGTTGAGCGGATCGTAGGCCGACGGCGCCTGCGGTAGGCCCGCGATCAGCGCTGCCTGGTCGAGCGACAGGTCCTTCGCGTGCACGCCGAAATACGCCTCGGCGGCGGCTTCGACCCCGTATGCCTCCTGCCCGAAGTAGATGTCGTTGAGGTAGGCCGTGAGGATGCGGTCCTTGCTCCACTGCTTGTCGAGCTGGACCGCGAGGCACGCCTCGGTGAGCTTGCGGCCGAGCGACTGCTGGGGAGTGAGGTAGAGGTTGCGGACGAGTTGCTGCTCGATCGTCGACGCGCCCTGCGCGATCCCGCCGGACGTGACGTCGCTCTTCAGCGCCCGCGCGATCCCGATGTAGTCGATCCCGCTGTTCTCGTAGAAGCGCCGATCCTCGGTGTCGACGATCGCCTTCCGCATCACTGGGCTCACCCTCTGCAGCGAGATCGGCTGACGGTTGCCGGCCGTGCCGAGCATCCCGAGCCGCGTGCCGTCGCGCGAGAGAAGGACGCTCGCCTGGGAGGGGCCGTGCGGCTCGAGGCCGTTGAGGTTGCACGAGTACCAGAAGAGTGGTCCCGCGACCGCCGAGCCGACCGCGAAGGCGCCGATGAGCACGACGACGCACGCGGCGGCGATTTGCAGGCCCAGCTTCCAGCGCGGCCTTCCTGTGGGCGCGTTGCCGTCTCCCATGCGACGCTCGGTAAACGTCGCGGGCGGGTTCTGGTTACGGGCTCAGCGTCCCAGGAACCGGTCCAAGAGGCTGCGTTTCGGCGGCGGAGGAGGCTCGGCAGGCGTCGGCTCGGCCACGGGCGAGGGCTGTTCCGGCAGCTCGTCCTCGGGCGGGAGCATCGAGCGCGGAACCGCTCCCCGCTCGCGCTGTGCGCGGATCGCCTCGTTCATCTCCTCGCGCTGCGACTCGTCGTCCACCGCACTCAGGGTACGCCGCAGAGAGTGCGGCTCCTTTCGTACGCTCGCAGCCATGTGCTTCGACCTCGATTCCGAGCCGCCGATCCCGCGGATCTCGGGCGCCGCGGTCTCGCACGACGACCTCGTTCTCGAGAGCGAGGGCGGCAACCGCTTCGCGGCATTCCGCGCCTTGCCTGGAAGCATCGACGGCGAAGCCGCCGATGCGCGGGCGGGAGACCGCGGCGCCGGAGGCGCCGCTGGTCCCGACGGAGATCTGGCGACAGGAGTCGTGATCCTGCCGGACGTCCGCGGCCTCTACCGTTTCTACGAGGAGCTCGCGCTTCGCTTCGCCGAGCGCGGCCACGCCGCGATCGCCTTCGACTACTTCGGCCGCAGCGCCGGTGTCGGCAAGCGCCCGGACGACTGGGACTACATGCCGCTCGTGCAGCAGCTCACGCAAGAGCAGGTGCAGGCCGACGTCGGCGCCTGCGTCCGCGACCTGCGCGCGCTCGGCTGCAGCGCGATCTTCACCGTCGGCTTCTGCTTCGGTGGCAGCGGCTCCTGGGCGGCGGCGGCGTGGGGCCACGGGCTCGCCGGAGCTGTCGGGTTCTACGGCCGGCCAAGCCGGATGATCGACCTCGTGCCGCGCCTGGACGCGCCGATCCTGGCCCTGCAGGGAGGGGCCGACCAGGGGATCCCGCACGAGGACAACGTCGCGTTCGAGCAGGCGCTGAGCGACGCGGGGAAGGAGTACGAGCTCGTCGAGTTCGAGGGCGTGCCGCACAGCTTCTTCGACCGCAAGCAGGAGGAGTTCCAGGCGGCTTCCGACGACGCCTGGCAGCGGACGCTCGCCTTCGTCGCGCAGAACGCCTAGCGTCCGAGCCGAACTCGACTCGCCCGGCCGTGACACGCTGAACATCACGACTCCGAAGCGAACCCACGATCGCCGAAGCCTCGCCGCTGACCTCCGCGCTGCGATCGAGGGCGAGGTCCGTTTCGATGCCGGCAGCCGTGCGCTCTACGCGACCGACGCCTCGAACTACCGGATGCCGCCGATCGGCGTCGTCGTGCCGCGCCACGTCGACGAGCTCGTCGAGATCCACCGCGTCTGCCGCGACCACGGCGCGCCGATCGTCCTGCGCGGCGCCGGCACGAGTCTCGCCGGCCAGGGCTGCAACACGGCCGTCTTGATCGATTGCTCGAAGTACCTCCACCAGATTCTCGAGATCGATCCCGACCGGCGTCTCGCCCGCGTGCAGCCGGGTTGCGTGCTCGACGAGCTCCGCGAGACGGCGAGCGAGAAGTACGGCCTCACCTTCGGGCCCGATCCGTCCACGCACGCCTACTGCACGCTCGGCGGCATGCTCGGCAACAACTCCTGCGGCCGTCACTCGGTGCAGGCGGAGTTCCACGGCCCGGGGCCACGCGTCGCCGACAATCTCGTCGAGCTCGAGGTGCTCACGTACCGCGGCGAGCGACTGCGGATCGGCCCCGGCGGGGTCGGCACGCCCGGGGCGATCGCCGCGCGGCTGCGCGCACTCGCGCAGGCCAACGCAGACGAGATCCGTGCGCGCTATCCGCAGATCCCCCGGCGAGTCTCGGGCTACAACCTCGACGAGCTCCTGCCGGAGAACGGATTCGAGGTCGCGCGCTCGCTCGTCGGCACCGAGTCGACCTGCGTGACGATCCTCGAGGCGACGCTCGAGCTGATCCCGAAGCCGGCGTGCGTGTCGCTCGTCGCCGTCGGCTATCCCGACAAGTTCAGCACCGCGGACCACGTCACGATCGCGCGAGAGCACCGGCCGATCTCGATCGAGGGGATGGACGCGACGTTGATCGACGACATGACGCTGCTCGGCATCCACCGGCCCGAGCGCTCGATGCTGCCGGACGGCGGCGGCTGGCTCCTCGTCGAGTTCGGCGGCGAGACGAAGGAAGAGTCCGACGCGAAGGCGCGCGCGCTGATGCGCGATCTCGAGCAGGACGGCCACCCGCCGTCCGGGATGAAGCTCTACCACGACCCGGCCGCAGAGCAGCACATCTGGCAGGTGCGCGAAGCGGGTCTCGGCGCGACTGCCTTCGTTCCCGGCAAGGACGACACCCACGAGGGCTGGGAGGACTCGGCCGTCCCGCCCGAGCGCCTCGGCGAGTACCTCCGCCGCCTCTCGAAGCTCGCCGACCGCTACAGCTACGAGGCCTCGCTCTACGGCCACTACGGCCAGGGCTGCGTGCACGCGCGCTGGAACTTCGACCTCGTGACGAAGCCGGGAGTCGCGAAGTTCCGCCGCTGGCTCGACGAGGCGAGCGACCTCGTGATCGAGCTCGGCGGCTCGATCTCGGGTGAGCACGGCGACGGCCAGGCGCGCGCGGAGCTCCTGCCGAAGATGTTCGGCGAAGACCTGATCCGCGCCTTCGAGGAGTTCAAGTCGATCTGGGACCCCGACTGGAAGATGAACCCGGGCAAGGTCGTCGAGCCCTACCGCGTCGACGAGAACCTCCGCCTCGGCCCCGACTACGAACCGTGGCGGCCGAAGGTCAAGTTCGGCTATCCGCGGGACCACGGCGACTTCGCCCACGCAACCGTCCGCTGCGTCGGCGTCGGCAAGTGCCGCACGCCCGGCGGAGTCGACGTGATGTGCCCGTCCTTCATGGCGACGCGCGAGGAGATGCACTCGACCCGCGGCCGCACGCGGCTCCTGTTCGAGATGCTCGAGGGGGAGGTCATCACCGACCGCTGGCAGTCGGACGAGGTGATGGAGGCGCTCGACCTGTGCCTCGCGTGCAAAGGCTGCACGAAGGAGTGTCCGACCGGGATCGACATGCCGACCCTCAAGGCGGAGTTCCTCCACAACCGCTGGAAGCACAGGCTTCGCCCGCGCCATGCGTACGCGTTCGGGCTGATCGACCAGGTGTCGCGGGTCGCCTCGCGGGCGCCGGGCGTCGTCAACTTCCTCACGCACACGCCGCCCTTCGCGCAGGCCCTCAAGCTCGCGGCCGGGATGACGCACGAGCGCGAGGTGCCGGTGTTCGCGCCGCTCACGCTGCAGCAGTGGTTCGCCCGGCGCGGCGGGACGACGAACCCGCACGGGCGGAAGGTCGTGCTCTTCCCCGACACGTTCAACAACCACCTGCACACCGACGTCGGCGTCGCCGCGGTCGAGGCGCTCGAGGCGGCGGGCTGGCACGTCATCGTCCCCGAGGGACACGTCTGCTGCGGCCGGCCGCTCTACGACTACGGCTTCCTCGACCTCGCGGAGCGCTACCTCCGCCGCAGCCTCGACCAGCTGCGCGAGTGGTATCGCGAGGGAGTCCCGATCGTCGGGCTCGAGCCGAGCTGTGTGGCGGTCTTCAAGGACGAGCTCGGGAAGCTCCTGCCGAACGACGACGACGCGAAACGGCTCGCCGAGAGCACGTACCACTTCGCGGAGTTCTTCCAGCAGTTCGGCGTCGAGCCGCCGCCGTTGGAACGAAAGGCCTTCCTCTGGGGCCATTGCCACCACAAGGCCACCGGCGGCATCGAGCCGGAGGTCGAGCTCCTGCAGAAGATGGGCGTCGAGGTCGAGACGTTGCGGGCCGGCTGCTGCGGGCTCGCCGGCTCGTGGGGCTTCGAGGCGGCGCACCACGAGATCTCGATGCAGTGCGGCGAGCAGGGACTTCTCCCGAAGGTGCGCGAGCTCGACGAGGAGACGATCGTCGTCGCCGACGGCTTCTCCTGCAAGACGCAGATCGAGCAGGGAAGCACAGGGCGGCGGGCGCTGCACGTCGCGCAGGTGCTGAAGCTTGCGCGCGAGCACGGCGCCGCGGGCCCGGAGGGGCCGAAGCCCGAGCGTCTCTACTACGAGGTGCGTCCGCGGCCGTCGCGCCCGCGGACGGCCGCAAAGGCGGCCGTGCTCGTCGCCGCGGCGGCCGGAGCCGCCGCCTTCTTCTCCGCTACTATGCGCCGGCGCTAGGCGCCGTAGCTCAGCTGGTCAGAGCGCTGCACTCATAATGCAGAGGTCGGTGGTTCGAGCCCACCCGGCGCTACTGGAGCGCGTCCGTCGGAGCGAAAGAAAAAAATGGCAACCGGAGTCAGAGTCGCAATCACGCTCGCCTGTACCGAGTGCAGGCGGCGGAACTATCAGACGCAGAAGTCGAAGCGCAACTCGCCCGACCGCGTCGAGTTCCGCAAGTACTGCCGCTGGTGCGGCTGCCACACCGTGCACCGGGAGACCCGCTAGTGGCCCGCTCGACACGCCAGCAGCGCCGCCAGCGCCGCGCGCAGGCCGCGGGTACCCCGCCGCTCCGGCCCACGCCTCGGGCACGCCCGACCACCGAGGAGGAACCGCCGAGGCAGCCCGCCGAGCCGCGTCCCGAGCGTCAGGACGAGGTCCGGCCGGGGACTCCGGGCCTTCGCTTCTTCCAGGAGTCCTGGGCGGAGCTGAAGAAGGTCGAGTGGCCGAACCAGCAGCAGCTGATCAGTGGCACCGCCGTCGTCATCGTCGCCTGCCTCATCACCGGCCTCTACCTGTACCTGAACGACCGCGTGTGGGAGTACGTGGTCAAGCACCTACTCCTTCGCTAGGAAACGAGAGACGAATGTTCCGCTGGTATGTGATCAACACCTATTCCGGGCACGAGAACAAGGTGAAGACCAATCTCGAGCACCGGATCGAGTCGATGAACCAACGCTCCCGCTTCCGGCGCGTCGTCGTCCCCACCGAGCAGGTGATCGAGACGAAGGACGGCCAGAAGGTGCAGGCCGAGAAGCGCACGCTGCCGGGCTACGTGCTCGTGAACATGGATCTCAACGACGACGCCTGGACGGTCGTGAAGAACACGCCCGGCGTGACGGGTTTCGTCGGCGCCGGCGCGACGCCCGTCCCGCTCTCGCAGCCCGAGGTCGACCGGATCCTGCACACGGGGATCGGGTCAGCGGTCGCTCAGCGCTCGCAGGTCGAGTTCCAGCTGGGCGAGTCGGTCAAGATCACCTCCGGCCCGCTCGCGGACTTCGACGGCGAGATCACCGACGTCAACCCCGACGGGCAGAAGCTGCAGGTGATGGTGAACATCTTCGAGCGGCAGGTGCCGGTCGAGGTTGGTTTCGACAACGTGAAGAAACTCGACTGAGGAAGTAGATGGCGAAGAAGGTTCTCACCCTGATCAAGCTCCAGATCCCCGGCGGCCAGGCGAATCCGGCCCCGCCGGTCGGCCCCGCGCTCGGTCAGCACGGCGTCAACATCATGGAGTTCTGCAAGGCGTTCAACGCGCAGACGGCCGACCAGAACGGCCGCATCACCCCCGTCGAGATCACGGTCTTCGAGGATCGCTCGTTCACGTTCATCACCAAGACGCCGCCGGCCGCCGTCCTGATCAAGGAGGCGCTGCGGCTGAGCAAGGGCTCAGGCGAGCCGAACCGGGAAAAGGTCGGCCGCCTCTCGCGCCAGCAGGTGGAGAGGATCGCCGAGACGAAGATGCCCGACCTGAACGCGCGCGACATCGACCAGGCTGCAAAGATCATCGCCGGCACCGCGAGGAGCATGGGAGTGGAGGTGGATCTGTAATGGCACAGCACGGCAAGCGGTACCGCGATTCGCGCGCGTCGTTCGACCGCGAGGAGGTCTACTCGCCGGTCGAGGCCGTTCGCCTGCTGAAGGCGATGGGCGCGACGAAGTTCGACGAGAGCGTCGAGCTCCACTTCCGGCTCGGCCTCAACGTCCGCCACGCCGACGAGCAGTTGCGCGGCACCCTCATGCTCCCGCACGGCAGCGGGAGGGACGTTCGCATCGCAGTGTTCGCCGAGGGCGACAAGGCGCGCGAGGCGGAGCAGGCCGGCGCGGACGTCGTCGGCTCGGCCGACCTCGCGAAGCGGATCGAGGAGGGCTTCACGGAGTTCGACGTCGCGATCGCGACGCCCGACCAGATGGGCAACGTCGGCAAGCTGGGCCGGATCCTCGGCCCGCGCGGGCTGATGCCGAACCCGAAGACCGGCACGGTGACGATGGACGTCGGCAAGGCTGTCTCCGAGGCGAAGGCCGGCAAGCTCGAGTACCGCACCGACCGCGGCGCGAACGTCCATGTCGTGATCGGCAAGAAGAGCTTCGACGAGCGTGCGCTGGTGGAGAACTACGCCGCCGTGCTCGACGAGATCGTCCGCGCCAAGCCGTCGGCCGCGAAGGGCCGCTACATCCAGCAGATCACGCTGACGAGCACGATGGGCCCCGGCATCCACGTCGATCCGGCGCGGATCAGAGGCATCGTCGAAGAGTTGGACGAACAGCCGCGGGAGGCCGCTACAGTTCCGGCCTAGCACTGGACCGTAAACCGCCGAAGACCACTGGCAGCCCTCTCTGAGGGGGCGGAAGACCAGTCGAGGTGAGATGAAGAGAGAACAGAAAGAACAGGTTGTCGACGAGCTGACGCAGCGCCTCAAGGCTGCGGACACGCTGCTCGTGGCGGACTACCGCGGGCTGACGATGCCCCAGATCGACGAGCTCCGCACACGGCTGCTCGCGAGCGGCGCGCGCTTCACGGTCGTCAAGAACACGCTCACGCGTCGGGCGGCCGAGGCGGCAGGCGCCGATGCGCTGCTCGCCATGCTCGACGGCCCGAGCGCGATCGCGTTCCTCGAGACCGACGGCGACATGCTCGCCGCTGCGAAGGCGCTCGCCGATTCGGCGCGCGAGACGAACGTGCTCGAGATCCGCGGCGGGATCATGCAGGGACGCACCGTGACCGCGGCCGAGGTCGAGACCCTCGCCAAGCTGCCGCCGGAGGACGTGCTGCGCGGGCAGGTGCTCGGCGCGATCGTCGCTCCGCTCACCGCTCTTGCCGGCCTGCTCAACGCGCCGCTCCAGAATCTCGTCGGGCTCATCGACGCACGCATCGAGCAACTCGGCGGCCAAGACGAAACACCAGCAGAGGAAGAGACGCCGGCCGCCGAGGAAGCAGCAGTCGAGGCGGAGCCTGCCGCCGAGGAGGAGTCGGCGGAAGAGACCACAGAGGCGGACGCCGCAGCGTCCGCCGCCGAAGAGGAAGAGCCCGACGCGGCAGATCCGGAAACCCAGGAGGAGAGTTAGATGGCAGTCGACAAGATCTTCGACGAGCTCGGGAAGATGTCCGTCCTCGAGTTGGTCGAGCTGAAGGACAAGATCGAGGAGGAGTGGGGCGTCACCGCCGCCGCTCCCGTGGCGGTCGCAGCGCCGGGCGGCGGAGGCGGCGACGGCGCAGCGGCGGAGGAGAAGACGTCCTTCGACGTCGTCCTCACCGCGGCGGGCGGCCAGAAGATCCAGGTGATCAAGGTCGTGCGTGCCGTCACCGGGCTCGGCCTCAAAGAGGCGAAGGACCTCGTGGACTCGGCTCCGAAGCCGGTCAAGGAGGCCGTAGCCCAGGAAGAGGCCGACCAGATCAAGGGGCAGCTCGAAGAGGCCGGCGCGACCGTCGAGCTGAAGTAACGCGTCTCGGAGGCAGGTACCTGGTACCCGGCGGGTACCAGGTACCGGTCGCTGCTTCCGCTTGCCGAATCGTCGGCCCGGAGCTACAGTTCCGGGGATACCGGCGGCCGCCGAGGCTTCGGCTTGCGGTGAGGGGGGTCGATCCGGTACCCTGGCTGGTTGCGCCGACGTTCGCCGCTGCTAGCTCTCACGCCGATTTCTTGCCCGTTCTCGCTCGCTTCAAGGGAGGCTGTTCTACTTGACCACCACGGTCGTTTCGCCCCGCGCTCGTACGACGTTCAGCCGTCTAGAGCACGTTCTCGACCTACCGAATCTCATCGACATCCAGAAGTCCTCGTTCGACTGGTTCAAGAACGAGGGTCTACGAGAGACGATCGACGACATCTCGCCGATCGAGGATTACACCGGCACGCTCGCCGTCGAGTTCGGCGAGTTCGAGTTCGGCGATCCGCAGTTCTCGATCAAGGAGTGCCGCGAAAAGGATCTGACCTACCAGGCCTCGCTCAACATGAAGGTCCGCTTCGTGAACAAGGACACGGGCGAGATCAGGGAGCAGGGCGTCTTCATGGGCGACTTCCCGATGATGACCGAGTTCGGCACGTTCATCATCAACGGGACGGAGCGCGTCATCGTGACGCAGCTCGTCCGCTCGCCGGGCGCCTACCTGATGGAGCCGAAGGACCCGACGAAGCAGGTCTTCACGGCCAACCTCATGCCGAGCCGCGGCTCGTGGCTCGAGCTCGAGATCGACAAGAAGGGCATCGTCTACGCCCGCATCGACCGCAAGCGGAAGCTGCCGATCACGACGCTGCTTCGCGCACTCCCGGCCGAAGACCCCTCGACCGGCTTCGCGCTCGACACGTCGTCGAACGAGGCGATCCTTGCCCTCTTCGACAACTCGCACTACATCGTCAACACGCTCGACAAGGACCCCTCGACGCGTGAGGAAGAGGCGCTGATCGAGGTCTTCAAGAAGCAGCGGCCCGGCGAGCCGCCGACGCTCGACAACGCCCGCAACCTGCTCCGGTCGCTGTTCTTCGACCCGAAGCGCTACGACCTGACGAAGGTCGGCCGCTACAAGCTCAACCAGCGGCTCGGCGTCGACGTCCCCGAGGACACGCGCGTCCTCACCACCGAGGACATCGTCTCGCTCGTCCGCAAGCTCCTCGAGCTGCCGGTCAAGATCGGCATCCCCGAGGACTCGAAGGACTTCGCGGCCGAGGGGATGGCGCTCTCGCGGGCGCCGATCGTCAACGACCTCGACGAGTACGAGCACTTCGGCAACCGGCGCCTGCGCACCGTGGGCGAGCTGATCCAGGAGGCGTTCCGCGTCGGCCTGTACCGGATGGAGCGCGTCGTCCGCGAGCGCATGACGACGGAGGACGTCGACACGATCACGCCGCAGACGATCATCAACATCCGGCCCGTCGTGGCGGCGCTGAAGGAGTTCTTCGGCTCCTCGCAGCTCTCGCAGTTCATGGACCAGACGAACTCGCTCGCCGGCCTCACGCATCGGCGCCGGCTCTCGGCGCTGGGCGCCGGCGGCCTGACGCGCGAGCGCGCACCGATCGAGGTGCGCGACGTCCACCCGACCCACTACGGCCGCATGTGCCCGATCGAGACCCCCGAGGGCCCGAACATCGGCCTGATCGGCTACCTCGCGTCGTACGCGACCGTCTCGGAGTTCGGCTTCGTCCAGACGCCGTACCGGAAGGTCGCGAACGGCAAGGTGAGCGACGAGATCGTCTACCTCGACGCTGTCGAGGAGTCCCGCTACGTGATCGCGCAGGCCAGCGCGCAGCTCGACAAGAACGGCAAGTTCGCCACCGACTCCGTCCTCTGCCGCTCTTCGGAGGGCGAGGCCGTGATGTCGGCCGCGAAGGACGTCGACCTGATGGACGTCTCGCCGGCGCAGATCGTCTCGGTCTCGACGGCGCTCATCCCGTTCCTCGAGCACAACGACGCGAACCGTGCCCTGATGGGCGCGAACATGCAGCGCCAGGCTGTGCCGCTGCTCGTGCGCCAGGCGCCGCTCGTCGGCACCGGCCTCGAGTACCGCGCCGCAGTCGACTCCGGCGACGTCGTCGTCACCTCGCGGCCCGGGACGGTCGTCGACGTCGACGCCGAGCGCGTGGTCGTCGAGACGAAGGAAGGCAGGGACGACTACACGCTCACGAAGTTCATGCGCTCGAACCAGGGCACGCTCATTCACCACAAGCCGATCGTGCGCCTTGGCGACAAGGTGAAGGCCGGTGACGTGATGGCCGACGGCAGCTCGACCGACAACGGCGAGCTCGCGCTCGGCGCGAACCTGCTCGTCGCGTTCATGCCGTTCGAGGGCTTCAACTTCGAGGACGCGATCGTGATCTCGGAACGGCTCGTGAAGGACGACATCCTCACGTCGATCCACATCCACGAGTACGAGATCGACGCGCGCTCGACGAAGCTCGGCGACGAGGAGATCACGCGCGACATCCCGAACCGCTCGGAGGAGTCGCTGTCGCAGCTCGACGAGCGCGGCGTCGTGCGGATCGGGGCCGAGGTCGGAGCAGGCGACCTGCTCGTCGGCAAGGTCACGCCGAAGGGCGAGACCGAGCTGACTGCTGAGGAGAAGCTGATCCGCGCGATCTTCAAGGAGAAGGCGCGCGAGGTCCGCGACACGAGCCTCAAGGTGCCGCACGGCGAGGGTGGCGTCGTGATCGACGTCAAGACGTTCTCACGCGACGAGGGCGACGATCTCTCACCCGGCGTGAACGAGCTCGTCCGCGTCTTCGTCGCCACCAAGCGCAAGATCGCCGAGGGCGACAAGCTCGCCGGCCGCCACGGCAACAAGGGCGTCATCTCGAAGATCGTTCCGGAGGAGGACATGCCGTTCCTCCCGGACGGGCGCCCCGTGGACATCGTCCTCAACCCGCTCGGCGTGCCGAGCCGGATGAACATCGGCCAGGTGCTCGAGACGCACCTCGGCTGGGCCGCGGCGCACGGCGTCTTCGGCGCCGACGACGACGGTTCGGGAAACGGCAAGCAGAACGGCGAGGTCGACTGGCGGCACCGGCGCCAGATCATCAACGGCGGCAACCCGTCCGCGGTCGCGTCGCCCGTCTTCGATGGAGCGACGCCCATCGACGTCGACGAGGCGCTGATCCAGTGGACGAAGCAGAACCCCGACTCGCCGATCCAGTTCCTCGTCGACCCGAAGCGGCCGATCGGACGCCAGTGTTCCGGGAAGGCGCAGCTCTACAACGGGCGCAGCGGCGAGCCGTTCGAGCAGAAGGTCACGATCGGCTACATGTACATCCTCAAGCTGCTCCACCTCGTGGACGACAAGATCCACGCGCGGAGCACCGGCCCGTACTCCCTCGTCACGCAGCAGCCGCTCGGCGGCAAGGCTCAGTTCGGCGGCCAGCGCTTCGGCGAGATGGAGGTGTGGGCGCTCGAGGCGTACGGCGCCGCGTACACGCTGCAGGAGATGCTGACCATCAAGTCCGACGACACGGTCGGGCGCGTGAAGGCCTACGAGGCGATCGTCAAGGGCGAGAACATCGCCGAGCCGTCGATCCCGGAGTCCTTCAAGGTGCTGCTGAAGGAGATGCAGTCGCTCGCCCTCGACGTCCACGTCCTCTCGGACGAGGGCCGCGAGGTCGAGGTGCGCGAGGAGGAGGACGAGCTGCTGCGCGCCGCGGAGGAGCTCGGCATCGACCTCTCGCCCGGCTCGCTTCGCGCCGTCGGCCAGCAGCCGACGACCGAGGAGGTCGAGGAGGGGCAGGAGCGCGTCGACCAGGACCTCGTCCTGCCGGCCGACGAGTCGCTCGGCGACCTGGAGGACGTCGAGGTCTCGCAAGAGCAGGAGGCCGAGGCGGAAGTTAAGGAGGAGGTCGGGCCGCTCGGCGAGCCCGATCTCGTCGACGTCGAGATCGAAGACTGAAAGGGACTGGGGAGAACTTGATCGACATCAATGACTTCGACGCAATTCGGATCGGCCTCGCCTCGTCGAAGCAGATCCGCGACTGGTCCTCCGGCGAGGTAACGAAGCCGGAGACCATCAACTACCGCACGCTCAAGCCCGAGCGCGACGGCCTGTTCTGCGAGCGCATCTTCGGGCCGACGCGCGACTGGGAGTGCTACTGCGGCAAGTACAAGCGCGTCCGCTACAAGGGCATCATCTGCGAGCGCTGCGGCGTCGAGGTGACGCGGCAGAAGGTACGGCGCGAGCGCATGGGTCACATCGACCTCGCTGCGCCCGTCTCGCACATCTGGTTCTTCAAGGGCGTTCCGAGCCGCATCGGCTACCTGCTCGACATCGCGCCGCGCGAGCTCGAGAAGGTGCTCTACTTCGCCGCCTCGATCGTCACGGCCGTCGACAACGAGAAGCGGGCCTCCGACCTGAACGGGCTCGAGGACCAGGTGAAGGCCGAGGCCGAGCGGATCGACGTCGACCGCGACGAGGCGCTCGCCGCCCTCGAGGACCGGCTCGGCCGCCGCCGCGACTACTTCGCGAAGGGCAAGGAGCGGAACTTCGACGAGGACGACGACTTCTGGGGCCGCGGGCTTTCGAACTGGGCCGAGGAGCAGGCGCTGCCGCCCCTCGAGGAGGCGCGGACGCTCGTCGGCGGGCTCTTCGTCGAGCTCGTCCCCAAGATCACGACCGAGGACTCGAAGAAGATCCGCGAGCTCGTCCGCAACTCCGCGATCCGCGACGACCGGCGCCTGACCCCGCGCGAGGTCGAGGCCGTCGCGTCGTCCGCCGAGCAGATCAAGGCGGCGATCGCCGGGCTGGAGAAGGAAGCCGAGAAGGCGACCGGCTCGAAGAAGGGCGCGGTCACCAAGCACATCCACCGCATCGTCGAGGGTCTGCTCACGGGCGGCGAGCTCAACGAGGAGGACGCCAAGCTCGCAGAGGGCGTCGACCAGAAGAACCTCGAGAAGGCGCGCGACCTCGGCAACGGGCTCCTCCGGGAGGTGCTCGACACCGCCGACGCAGAGAGCGACCTGCGCGAGCTGACGAACGACCTCTGCCTGAAGACGGACGGCCGGATCCAGAAGGAGGATCTCGACGCGATCGTCCAGTGGGCGCTGAAGGTGCGCGAGATGTACCTCGACATCGAGTCCCGCCGCGAGGACGCACGCGAGGCCGCCGTCGACGCCGTGAACCGGCTCGAGGAGACGTGGCGGCTGTTCCGCGAGCTCGAGCCGAAGCTGATCGTCAACGACGAGCAGATCTTCCGCGAGCTCAAGGACCGCTTCGGCTCGCCGTACGGGTTCGGCGTCTACTTCTCGGGCGGCATGGGGGCGGAGGCGATCCGCGAGCTGCTCAAGGATCTCGACCTGACGGCCGAGGTCGCGATGCTGCGCGAGACGATCCGCACCGCGAAGGGCCAGAAGCAGCAGCGCGCGATCAAGCGGCTGAAGGTCGTCAGCGCCTTCATCACGAGCGAGAACCGACCGGAGTGGATGATCCTCGAGGCAGTCCCGGTCATCCCGCCGGAGCTGCGCCCGATGGTGCAGCTCGACGGTGGCCGCTTCGCCACGTCGGACCTCAACGACCTCTACCGCAGAGTCATCAACCGGAACAACCGGCTCAAGAGATTGCTGGACCTCGGCGCGCCGGAGATCATCGTCAACAACGAGAAGCGGATGCTGCAGGAGGCCGTCGACGCCCTGTTCGACAACGGCCGCCGCGGCCGCGCCGTGACCGGCCCGGGCAACCGGCCGCTCAAGTCGCTGTCCGACATGCTCAAGGGCAAGCAGGGCCGCTTCCGCCAGAACCTGCTCGGAAAGCGCGTCGACTACTCCGGCCGCTCGGTCATCGTGTCGGGACCGCACCTGCGGCTCTACCAGTGCGGCCTGCCGAAGCTGATGGCACTCGAGCTCTTCAAGCCGTTCATCATGAGCCGGCTCGTCGAGCGGAAGATCGTCCAGAACATCAAGGCGGCCAAGCGGCACGTCGACCAGATGCACGCCGAGGTGTGGGACATCCTCGAGGAGGTCATCCAGGAGCACCCGGTGCTGCTGAACCGCGCTCCGACGCTGCACAGGCTCGGGATCCAGGCGTTCGAGCCGACGCTCGTCGA
>DATBAH010000083.1:0-12700 GCA_036271615.1 Gaiellaceae bacterium | reverse complement strand
CGACGTGCTGAACCCGGGCGTGGCCGTGTTCGGCGCGTTCGCCGGGAGCGGCAGCCCGCTGCTCTACGCCGACGGGCCGGGCACGTCGCTCACGGTTCGGCGTGACGCCGCGTCGTATGCGGCCGACAACGGGATGGGGGCGCTGCTCGTCCACTTCCACAACAAGGCCGGCAACAAGGCGCAGATCGTGGACATCGGGCACACGCTGACGATCGCCAAGAACGGCACCGGCACCGGCTCGGTCACGAGCTCGCCGGCCGGGCTCAGTTGCGGCGCCACCTGCGTCGGCTCATTCGCCACCGGAGCGTCGGTGACGCTCACGGCAACGGCGGCTGCCGGGTCCGCGTTCACCGGGTGGTCCGGTGGAGGCTGCTCGGGCACCGGCACGTGTCACGTGACGGTGAACGCCGACACGAAGGTGACGGCGACGTTCAGCCCGACGATGACGCTGTCGGTGAGCAAGGCCGGCAAGGGAACCGGCTCGGTGACCAGCTCGCCGGCCGGGATCAACTGCGGCTCGACCTGCTCCGCACCGTTCCCGGTCGGAACCGCGGTGACGCTCACGGCCCACGCCGGCTCCAAGTCGACGTTCGGCGGCTGGTCGGGTGGCGGGTGCTCGGGCACCGGCGCCTGTCACGTGACGCTGAATGCCGCAACGTCGGTGACGGCCACCTTCAACACGAAGAAGGACAAGACCAAGCCGAAGGTGACGAGCGTCAAGGTCAAGGTGAATCACGCCAAGAGGACGGCCAAGGTCACGTTCCACGGCACCGATCCGGGGAACGGGTCCAAGGGCTTGCGGTTCAAGTGCAAGCTCGACAAGAAGTCGTTCAAGAGCTGCAAGTCGCCGAAGCTGTACAAGCACCTGCGCCACGGCAAGCACACGGTTCAGGTCAAGGCGATCGACAAGGCCGGAAACGTCTCGAAGGCCGTGAAGAAGAAGTTCAAGGTCTAGGACGAGGGCTCGGCGGCGGAACCGCGCTCTGCGCGGTCCGCCGCCGCAGCTCGATGCGGCCTTCCTCTCCCCGCCAGAGCCGTCCGATGTTCGCTCGGTGGAGGAAGATGACCCCCGCCCCGGCGGCGCCGCCGAACGCGATCACCGGCCACGGATAGCCGTAGAGCCACGCCCAGAACGGGAGCGAGACCGCGGCGGTGATCGAGGCGACCGACGCGTAGCGGGTGAGCGCGAAGACGAGGATCCAGATGCCCGCGCCCGTCACCCCCACCAGCGGCGCGACCCCGAGAAAGGCGCCGCCGGCCGTCGCGACCATCTTCCCGCCGCGCTGGAAGCCGAGAAAGATCGGGCGCCAGTGGCCGAGCATGGCGGCCGCGCCCGCGAGGACGCCGCTGCCGTGTCCCACCACCACGGTCGCGGCGAACGCCGGCGCAAAGCCCTTGGCCACGTCGAGAACGGCGGCCGGCAGCCCCAGCCGGGGTCCGTAGACGCGCCATACGTTCGCTGCGCCGACGTTGCCGCTTCCCTTCGTCCGGATGTCCTCGCCGCGAAAGTTCCGCACGAGCCAGTAACCCCACGGCAGCGAGCCGCACAGATAGCCGGCGGCGACGAACGCAGCGGTGAGCAAGGGCTCCTCCCCGTCTAGTACGGGATGCCGTACTGCTCGACCCAGCCGTTCACGACCTCCCAGTCGAGGTTCGTGAAGAACGCGTCGATGTACGACGCGCGATCGGTCTGGTAGTCGAGGAAGTACGCGTGCTCGTAGACGTCGAGGGCGACGATGGGAGTCGCGTTCCAGACGGGGAACGTGTTCTGTGCGTCGCCGACGTAGTTGAAGAGGCGGCCTTCGTCCCAGTCGTACGCCGTCCACGCCCAGCCGCGGCCGGCCATGCCCGTGGCCTTGAGGTCGGCGCGCCACGCATCGGCCGAGCCGAAGTGGCGGCCGATGAGCTCGCCTGCGGCGCCGTCGGGGTCGCCCCCTCCGCCGCCGAGATGGCCGAAGTAGAGCTCGTGGTTCTTGATCCCGCCGATCGCGAAGCTGAGGTCGACCTTCAGCGCGCGGACCTCGGAGAAGACCTGGTTCGCGGCGCCGAGGTCGACATCGGCGAGGCGGCCGAGGATCTCGTTCCGCTTGGCGACGTATCCCTCGTACAGCTTGTAGTGCGCCTCCACCGAGGCGCGCGAGATCCCGTCGAGCTCGTATGTCTCGGGCCGCAGCGGCCGCGGCGCGATCTCTTCGAACCTGTAGACGAGCGTGGACACGAGCGCGGAGCATATCCTCCGTCGCAGAACGCAGAAGCCGAAAGGAGCCCCCGAGATGGCCTTTGCATTGCCCGACCTACCGTACGCGTACGACGCGCTCGAGCCGCACATCGACGCCGAGACGATGCGCATCCACCACGACCTCCACCACGGTGCCTACGTGACGAACGCGAACGCCGCGCTCGAAGGAACCGACCTGGCGGACGCCTCCGTCGAGAGCGTGCTCACCAACCTCGACGCCCTGCCCGAGGACAAGCAGACCGCCGTCCGCAACAACGCCGGCGGCCACGCCAACCACTCGCTGTTCTGGCAGATCATGAGCCCGGACGGAGGCGGCGAGCCGGGCGGTGCGCTCCGCTCGGCGGTCGAAGACGTCTTCGGCTCATTCGACGAGCTGAAGACCGCGCTCAACGACGGCGGCGTGAAGCGCTTCGGCAGCGGCTGGACGTGGCTCGTCTGGGACGGAACCGGCCTCGCCTTGTACTCCACGCCGAACCAGGACTCGCCGATCCTCCAGAGCGACTTCCCGCTCCTCGGAATCGACGTCTGGGAGCACGCCTACTACCTCAAGTATCAGAACAAGCGCCCGGCCTACCTCGAAGCCTGGTGGAACGTCGTCAACTGGCCCGAGGTCGAGCGGCGCTTCGCGGAGGCGCAGAACTAGGAGCGGGTTGCGGCGCGCCCGTACCGGTGCTGCAATCCGAGACAGGCTCGGATGCGTAAAGACGAAAGCGATATGGAACTTGCAATCGAGGTGCCTCAGCCCCGTCTGCGCGCCGTCTCTACGGATCCGGCGCCCGCTTCGCCCGACGCTCCCGACCCTTCGGACGCCGAGCTCTTGGCGCGCGTCGGCACGCGCGACCGCGAGGCCTTCGAGCTGCTCTACGGTCGATACGTCAGGCCGGTCTTCAGCCTCGCTCTGCGGAGGCTCGGGGACCGAGGCCATGCCGAGGACGCGGTCCAGGAGGCGTTCGCGGCGATCTGGCGTTCTGCCTCGACGTACCGGCCGGAACGCGGCGCGGCCGGCGGCTGGCTGTACACGGTCGCCCGGAACGCGATCGTCGACCGGCTGCGCCGCAACGGACCGACTGCCGACGCCGAGCTGCCGGAGCTCGCCTCCGCCGAGGCCGGTCCCGCCCAGCGGGCCGAGGACTCCTATGTCTCGTGGCGCGTCCACCGCGCTCTCGAAGAGCTCCAGCCGCGCGAGCGCGAAGTGATCGAGCTCGCCTACTGGCGCGGCATGTCGCAGAGCGAGGTGGCCGAGTACCTCGGCCTCCCGCTCGGCACGGTGAAGACCCGGACGCGAAGCGGCCTCGCGCGACTCGCGACGGCCCTGGAAGGAGAGTTGGCGTGAACCGCGGGCACGACCCGCGCGTGGACGAGCTGATCCCGGCGGATACGCCCGCCGCGGAGCGGCAGCGGCTGCAGCACGTGCACGAGCTGCTCCTGCAGACAGACCCTCCGCCGGAGCTGAGCCCGGAGCTCGAGGCAGGCCCGAACCTCGCCATGACCGTCGGACGGCGGCACAGGGTCGTGAAGCAGCGGGCGATGCTCCTCCTCGCCGCCGCGCTCGTGCTCGTCCTCGTCTTCACCGCCGGCTACGCCGTCGCGAACGGCAGGAACGACAAGAGCGCGGTGCCGGTCAAGCTGCTCAACCTCAAGGGCACCAAGCGCGCGCCTCGCGCACAGGCCACGCTCCAGGTCTGGCACTCCAATGCGGGCAACTGGCCGATGACCCTCAGCGTCGTCGGCCTGTCGAAATTGCCGCCGCGCCAGTACTACTACGTCTACCTCGTCCGCCAGGGCAAGATCGTCGCCCCGTGCGGGATCTTCCGCATCGCCAGGCACGGAGCCCTGACGGTCAAGCTCTCAGCGCCGTATCCGCTCGAGCGCGGCGACTCCTGGGTCGTGACGCGTCCCGGCCCCGGTGGTGTCGAGCCGGGCCAGACGGTGCTCCGGCCGATCAAGGCGTAACCCTCCCAGCACTCACTCGAGGACGGCGCCGAGCGAGCGCGCGAGCTGCGCGGCGCCCGCCAGGTCGAGACGCGCCTGCGCGACTCGAGCCGCTGCGAGATCGACCCCGTCGACGATCGTGTCGCGTAGGTCGGCGCCGGAGAGGATCGCGTTGTGGAGCCGCGCGCGGGTGAGGTCTGCGCCGCGCAGGTCGGCATCCGTGAGGTTCGCCTCGGAGAGATCGGCCTCGCGCAGACGGACTCGCTGCAGGTCGAAGCCGGTGAGGTCCTGCCCGCGGAGCAGGACGTACGACCAGTCGCCGCCCTCGACGGTCAGCCCGGTCAGCGCGGCGCCGGCGAAGGTCGCTCCGACGAGCCTGCACTCGGCGAAGCTCGCGCCGAACAGATTGGCGGCCTCGAAGATCGAGTTCGCGAAGTCGGAGCCTGCGTGCTCCGACCCGTTGAGCTGCGCGAGCGTGAAGTCGCAGGCCCGGAACGTGCACCGCGTCGTACGCAGCCCGGAGAGGTCCATGCCGCGGAAGCTTTCGTTCTCGTAGACCTCGTTCTCGAGCTCAGCGTCCGGCTCGGGCCTCATTGCGCATCTCCGAGAGCAGCCTCTCGAGCCGGGGCTCGGTCGAGTCGTCGACGAAGGTCATCGCGGCAGCGACGCTCGGGTGGACGGCGGCGATCGCCTCGCGCATCTGGAGCGCGACGGCGCGGTAGGAGGGATGGCCTTCGCGGCCGGAGCGGAGCTCGATCAGGTGGAGCGCCTCGCGCGCGTCGAGCTCGAGCACGTAGCGAATGCGGTAGGCGAGGCACAGCGCATACGGCGCCTCCTCGGCGAGCCCCTCCCCACGCAGCCGCTCGTACTCGGCGCGCGACGTCTCGAGCGCGCGCGCGTAACTCGGGCCGAGCCCCGACTCCTCCACCTCGTGCGGGGCGTCGGCGCCGAGGTCCGGCGACAGCCGCTGCCACTGGCACGTGAGCAGGCGGTGCCGCTGGAGGTCGCGGAAGGCGCCGTAGTCGGAGACGATCTCGAAGCGATAGGTGAGCGTCTCGAAGCCGCGCCCGGGACGGTGGCGCCGGTTCTCGCGCGTGGCGACGAGGTCGCGGACGAGCTCCGTGCGTTTTTCCGAGGACAGCCGCGCGACGGCCGCAAGGGCCTGGTCCTCGCCGACCGCGGAGGCCTCGTACAGAAGCGCCGCGACCAGCTCCTCCTCACTCCCGTGCGCGCGGAGCAGGCGCACCGACGGAGCCGCGGACTCGTCACCGGGCTCCGCGAGGCCGAGCCGCTCGGCGACAGCCGCGGCGGCCTCGTTCCGCTCGCGCAGGTACTCGATCCAGCGGCCGCCCCGGTCCGGGCGCGGGACGCGGGTGACGAAGCTCGGCATCACGGCCTGCAGCTCCTGGAGCAGCATCTCGCCGTAGGCGCGCGCCTCGGCGAGCGGATGCGCGAGCAGGTGGAGGACGAGCTGCTCGTACGTCTGGCCGCTGGCGTAGATCCCGACGTGCGAGAGCGACGCCGCCGGCAGGACGCCGCGGACGAGGTCGAGCGCCTTCGCCCGCACGGCGCGCCGGTGAGCCGCGGGCGACTCTCCCTCCGCCGCCGGGAACCGCTCGTCGACCCAGGCCGAGACGCCCTCGAGCAAACTCGAGTAGCCCGCGAACAGCTCGTCCATCGCGGCCTCGTAGGCGGGGCCGAACCGAGGGTCCCGGTGGTACCGGTAGCCGAACCCGTCGAGCTGGGCGTCGTAGGCGATGTAGCGCGTCGACTGCTCGAGGTAGGCGGCGAGCCGCGGCCTCTGCAGGATCTTCGTGAGGAGGTTCGACGTCCACTCACACGCGATGTGCGCCCCGCCGAGCTGGGCGACCGAGTCGTCGCCGTAGCCGAGGAAGATCGTCTCGTAGAGCTTCGCGGCGCGCTCGCCCTCGGCAAGATCGACGACGGGCACCTCGGGCAGCGAGTCGGCGAACTCGTCGAGGAAGAGGCGGCGCAGTGTGCCCGCGTAGCGCGAGTAGCGGGCGAAGAGCGCGCCCTTGACCGTCTCGGGCAGGTTGACGAGCGCGAAGACCGGCCTGTCGAGGTTCGTGAAGTGCGGAGCGAGCCGCGCCTGCTCCTCCTCCGTGAACTGCTCGAGCGGGTATGTCACGGTCTCCATGGTGGCCAAGGGATCGCAGAGAGTAAAGCGCGTGTCGGTCGGCACCTCGGGCTGGTCGTATCCGAGCTGGCGGCCCGGCTTCTACCCGTCCGGGCTCGATCCAGCCGGCTTCCTCGCCTTCTACGCCGAGCGCTTCTCGACCGTCGAGCTGAATACGACCGGCTACCGCCTGCCCGCGGAAGAGCAGTTCAGGCGCTGGGCCGAGCAGGTGCCCGAGGGGTTCGAGTTCGCACCGAAGCTTCCGGGGGAGCGACCGCGCACGGTCGCCGAGTTCGAGAGCCGCGTGCGCCGGCTCGGCGACCGGCTCGGACCGGTGCGGATCTCCCTCAAGTCGAAGCGGGACGAAGGGATCCTGGAGTTGCTACTCGGGTCGCTCGACCCGGGGCTGCGGCTCGCGTTCGATCTCGAGCATCCGTCCTGGGACGGGATCGAGCCGCGCCTCTCAGAGGCGGGCGCCGTCCGCGTCGGCGACCTCGACCATCCGGCGCCGTTCCGCTATCTCCGCCGCCGCGAGGCGCCTGACGCCGCGTTCGCCGCCGCCGTGGCCGCGGCAACCGAGCCGGTGTACGTCTACTTCCGCCACGACGACGCACCGGATGCACCGGCCCACGCGGCGAGGCTCCGCGAGCTGCTCGAGTCCTGGCCTGGGAATGCCCGCCGCGAGGAGGATCGGGTGTGACGGCTGGTGCGGCAGCGACGTATAACGGCGGGATGCAACGCATTGCCGGGGTGTTCGCGACTCTTCTCTGCGTCGGCGTGGCCGCAGGCTGTGGCGGTTCGCACGTCCGTCTCACCGCACTTCATGGATTCCTTTCCCGGCCGCCCGCCTGGTTGACGACGATCGTTGCCCGAGAAGACAAAGTTCTCAAGGACCGGCATCCAGGCCCGACTTCGTACACGTTCTCGAAGCAGAGGGACGTGGTCGAGATGTTCGGGGAGTTCACGACCCCGCGTCCCGCCGCCTGCATGGCTCCCTACTGCCCGGCACCGTTCAGGCAGCACGGTACGTCCCTCCGGCTCGTCATCTCGCCGCGCACGCACCGCGTCCTGTTGGCCACCCTCTCCCCGCGAATCGCGGGAACCCAGGCACCCGAGATTGCACGGCGCTCGAGTCGGTTCCTCCACATCTTCCCTCGGCGTCCGGGGAAGGTTGCCTGCCCGATTCCGCGCGGCGGCACCAACGCGACCCGCCTCACGATTCGCGGTCGCTGCACGACCGAGTTCGTCTCGTCGCCTCCATACAGCCGGAAGGCGATCCGAGTCCGCTTCGGCGAGCAGTGGCGGCTCGGCGGGCACCTGCAGCGCGCCGCATGGATCGTGACCGTCCGGCTGCGGGATGGACGCGTCGAAGCGACCCACGTGACGGGCCAGCCACCCCAGCTCTGGAAATAACGGGCTTCGCCCGCTACAGCTGGTCGAGCCAGGCGAGCACGCTGGGGACGGCGTCGTCGAGGTGCGCCAGCATGCCGTCGTGGTCGCGGCCGGGGAACGAGGCGTGCTCCAGCCCGTGGCGATCGAGGACGAAGGCGAGTTGATCGACGCCGCCGGCGAGGGCGATCTCCTCGTCCTGGTCTCCCCAGAACGCGAACAGCGGGCAGGACAGATCCGTGACGAGGGAGTCCGGCGGCAGCTCCGAGAGCTCGCGGTAGAAGGCGAGCGCGACCCGTGCGTCGAAGTGGGCATCGACGTACGCCCAGGCCTCGGGATCGGCCTTTGCGGCCTCCGTGCGCCGTTGGATGTCCGGCCAGAGGTAGGCGTAGTCGCCGGCGATTGGGAAACCGCCCGCGACGACCGCGTCGACCTTGCCGGTGAGCTGCGCGATCCACGGGGCGAACGCGCCGCTGAACGAGTAGCCGAGCACCGAGAATCGCTCGAACCCGGCCGCTTCCATGATTGCGACCAGATCGTCGGCCAGGTCGCTGCCACGATAGGGAGCGTCTGCGGCGACCCGGCCGCTCGCGGCGAATCCGCGGGGACTTCCGGTGACCACCGTGAAGCGCTCGAGGAACGGGCGGAGGTCGAGAACCTCCGGCCAGGAGAAGTTCACGTAGGGCAGGAGCAGCGCGGGGCCTGACCCGCCGTGCACCTCGTAATTCAGCTCCAGACCGTCGCGGACGAGCGTCGTCACGGGGCCGCGAGTCTAGTGGGAAGCGGCCTTGAGCGCTGCGACGCGCATCTGCGCGAGCGTCTTCGGCGTCCCCGCGTTGTGCGACCACGTCGGCCACGAGTACGGCGTCGAGGTCTTGAGCGGGCAGCCGATCGTGCAGCCGAGCTTCGCGCCCTTCGACGTGGTCGAGAAGAGCCCGGAGAGAAGCCTGCGCACGGCCGCGGCGCCGTGCGTGTGCCGCACAACGTTCAGGATCTCCCAGTCCTCGATCCCCTCGCGCAGCACCTCGAGGCGCGCACTCGCGATCGGCCCGTTCTTGCCCGGGTAGACGAGGACGAAGGAGCCCTTCTCCTTGTCGTTCGAGACGAGCGGGTTGCCCTTCGCATACGTGGTCGTCCCCTGCCCGTAGAGCAGGCCGGTGATGCCCTCGAAGGCCGCCCAGTCGACGAAGATGCGCGGGTCGGAGGCCGGCTCGGTCGCCGCGAACCCCGGCGTCGAGTGGGACTTCGCGTCGTATGTGTAGGTCCAGATCTGCTTGTGGTGGCGGCGGGCCGAATTGATCAGCGCCAGCTCCTTCCGGGCGTGCGAGATGCCGCGGCGCGACAGGGACGGGTTCGTGTACTCGCCGTAGTAGCGGCTCGCGAGCACGACCCAGTCGTCGACGTCGTCCTTGCCGCCGTTCCAGAGGAAGTGATCCTTGGCGGTCGGCATGCCCGTCACGATCACGTGGCTGCCGGGGAAGCACGAGTGCGTCACCTTCGCCTGCTTCTGGACGACGCGGAACCGCGACAGCCCCGGCTCGTCCATCCCCCACAGGTACGGATAGGAGCCGCCGAGCCAGCCATGGCCCTGCCAGAACTTGTGGACGGACCTGAGGTACGAGCACCAGGTCTGCGGCTTGAACGGCGACCGGCCGCCGACGTATGTGCTCTTGCTCCAGCGGTTGCTCGAGATCGGGATCCACATCGAGGCGAACTGCGACGGCTGGTCGGCGGCGGCGACCATCTGCGCCGTCTTGTCGAGCCACCAGCGGCGGTCGCTCGTGTAGCCGGAGGCCGCCTTCGGGTTGCCGTAGCCCCAGCTGTTCGGCGACAGCCGGTAGGAGGAGAGGAAGCTGAAGAGTCCCGGGAGGGTCGAGTCGGGGTCGACGCCGTAGAGGCTCGCCGCCTTGTTCGAGTACGACTGCGGCGAGAAGTTGAAGGCCGTGAGCAGGCTGCCCGAGACCTGGTTCGGCTGCGGCAGCGTGACCGGCGAGACGGTGACCGTGATCGGGACGACGTTCCTCGCGCGGTCGGCGACGAGGAGGACCGAGCCGGTGTAGGAGCCCGGCGCCGTGCCGTAGGGGACGGTCACCTGCAGCCAGAGCGGCTGGTTCGGGTTCTCGGTCGAGCGCTGCGAGCCGTCCCACGGCATCAGGGCGTCCGGCACCGCCTTCCCGTCGACCGAGACGTAGTGCGCGAAGAAGAGGCTCAGCTGGAGCGGTGAGTCGATCGTCGGCGAGGCGATCGAGACCTTCTGCGCTCCGCGGACGAGGATCGTCGCGTCGTCGACCCCGCCGATCGGCATCGCGAGCGACACGGACGACGCGGTGCCACCGGGCGGAGCCGCCGAGGCAGAGAACGTCGTTCCGGACGCATACACGCTCACCGTGGCCTGCGTGGTCCGCGCAGCACTGGACCCGGCGCTGAGCGCCAGGACCACCAGGACGAGCAACATCAACCGCCGCACAACCCCATTCATCGGCACGCGATTTGTAGCGCTTAAATCTCAGAATCGTGCGGCGGCGCCTTGATGGCGCTCGAACGCGCCGGATGCCACGATCTCCGCGAGCTCGGAGACCGCGTGGCGCACCTCGTCTTCGGTGTTGAAGAAGTGCGGGCCGAGCCGGATTCCGCCCGCAGGATCGGGGCGGAAGTCGCAGACGATGCCGCGCTCGCCGAGCTCCGCGTGGCAGGCGGCGTGGTCGGGCGTCGACACGGTGACCGTCCCCCCGCGCCGCTGCGCCTCGCGCGGCGAGACGACCTCGAGCCCTGCCTCGTCGCAGAGGTCGATGAGGAGCTGGGTGAGCGCAAGCGAGCGTTCGCGGATCCGCGGCACGCCGACCTCCTCGATCACGTCGTAGCCCGCCGTCGCCGCGTAGAGCGCGGGGACATTCGGGGTGCCGGTGAGGAACCGCCTCGCGCCCGCCGCGTACTCGAGCTCCGGCTCGAACGCGAACGGCCGGGCGTGTGCCTGCCAGCCGACGAGCGTCGGCTCGAGCCGCTCCGCAACGTCCGGCCGCACGTAGAGCCAGCCGGCGCCGGGGCCGCCGCAGAGCCACTTCACGCTGCCGCCGACCGCGAAGTCGACGTCGAGCTCGGTCAGGTCGAACGGCACGACGCCCGCCGACTGGTAGCAGTCGAGCACCACGTATGCGCCGGCCTCGCGCGCGCGCCGCACGATCGGCTCGACGTCCTGGATCTGGCCGTTCTTGAACAGGATGTGGCTGATCGGGACGAGCAGCGTACGCTCGTCGATCGCATCGGCGACGGCGTCGTCGTCGGAGACCGCGACGACCTCCAGCTCCGGCTGCGCCTGGTAGAGGTAGCGCACCGACGGGAAGTTCGCCTCCTCGTAGACGATCCGGTCCCGGGTACCGGACTGCGTGAAGCAGGAGAGGACGATCGCCTCGGCGACCGTCACGTTCTGGTGCATGACGATCGAACCGGCCGGCGCACCGAGAATCCGCCCGAGCTGGTCGCCGACCGTGACCGGCAGGTCCCACCAGCCTTCCCCCCAAGCCCGGATGCCGCGCTCGCGCCAGGTGCGCGCGTACTCGCGAAGGTTGTCCTCGGCCGCCGCGGGCATCGCCGCGAGCGAGTGGTTGATGAGGTAGGTGCAGCTCTCGAGGATCGGGAAGCGGTCGCGGTAGCCGGCCGGGTCGATCACGCGCGGGCCGCCAACGCCTCGTCCTCGGCGGCGTAGTCGAGCGTCGCCTCGGGGTACGTGCCGTCCCAGCTGCGGCCGCGCTCGAGCTCCCCGACCAGCCACGTGCACGTCTCGCGAACCGCCTGGGGGTACGTCGTGACCGGCCTGTACCCGAGCTCGCGCTCCGCGGCCTCCATCGAGACGACGAACGGCCGCGGCACGGCCCACGGGTTGCCGAAGGCGCCGTCCGGGAGGAGCACCGGCTCGAGCTCGTACTCGAGCGCCGTCCCGATCGTCTCGCAGATCTCGAGCGTCGACGGCGGATCCGGATCGCCGGCGTTGAGCACGCGGCTGCCCGGCTGCGCGGCTGCGAGCCGGATCAGCTCGGCGAGGTTCGCGACGGACGTCGTGTGAAAGCGGCTCTCGCCGTTCCAGGCCAGCGCGACCCGCCGGCGCCCGTCGAGGATGCGCTTGACGAAGAAGAGCTCACGCGGAAGCTGCGCGCCGGGGCCGTGGATCGCGCAGGCACGCAGGAGCGTGGCGGGCAACGGCCCCTCGAGAAGGGTCTGCTCGAGCTCGGCCTTCCGCGTCGAGTAGGTGGCGTCGCCGGGCTCTGCCGTGGGGTGCGTCTCGGGAACCGGAATCGGGAACTGCGGGAACTCCCCTCCCTCGCCGTCGAGCGCGTTGCCCTCCTCGTCCGCGTAGACCGAGGCGCTCGAGATGACGACGACCGAGCCGACGAGCCCCGCGAGGCCGTTGAGCTGCTCGCCCTGCTCGCGCCCGAAGGCGACGGTGTCGAGGACGAAGTCCGCGCCGGCACCGATCGCATCCCGCACCTGGGCGTCGTCGGCGCGGTCGGCGACGACGGACTCGACTCCGAGCTCAGCGAGCCCCTCGGGCAGCGTGCCGGAGCGCGAGACCGCGACGACCTCCCAGCCGTCCCCCGCCAGCGCACGCGCCGCGGCGCGGCCGATCATCCCGGTGCCGCCGATCAGCACGGCGCGCGGCACTAGAGCTCCACCCCCTCCACAGCGGCAACCCTATGCCGCGCCGCGAAGGCTGCGACGACGGCCGCGGCGAGGACGATCCCGCCGGCGATCTCGAGCGCGAGATGGACGCCGTGTCCCGCCGAGCCCTCCGCTGCGACGAGCACCCTGGCTATCAGACTCGCGTGGCCCTTCACCCCGGGGCTGTTCTCGGCGGCGGTGACGTTGCCGCCGGTCGTCACGAACTTGATCACGACATCCCGGTAGGCGAGCGGGATGTGGAGCTTGACGAGCTTCTCGTTGAGCCCGGTCGTGAGCTGCGCGTTGACGACCGCGCCCAGCACGGCGACGCCGAAGACGCCGCCGAGCTC
>DATBAH010000082.1:0-14095 GCA_036271615.1 Gaiellaceae bacterium | reverse complement strand
GCTCGACCTCTTCCGCGTGCGCGCGTTCGCGGCCGGCAACCTCGCGATGCTGCTCGCTGCGCTGAGTCGCGGCGGCCTGCAGTTCATCCTGATCATCTGGCTCCAGGGGATCTGGCTGCCGCAGCACGGTTATGACTTCTCGCAGACGCCGCTCTGGGCGGGGATCTACATGACGCCGATCATCGCCGGCTTCCTCATCGCGGGTCCCGCCTCGGGCTGGCTCTCCGACCGCTTCGGCGCGCGCCCCTTCGCCACCGGTGGGATGCTGCTGGCGGGCCTCAGCTTCCTACTCCTGATCGTGCTGCCGGTGGACTTCTCCTACGTCTGGTTCGCGCTCATCCTGCTGTTGAACGGGATCGGGATGGGGCTGTTCGCGGCGCCGAACAACGCGGCCGTGATGAACTCGCTGCCGCCGACGCAGCGCGGTGCGGGCGCGGGCATGCTCGCGACCTTCCAGAACACGGCGAGCGTTCTCTCCATCGGCGTCTTCTTCTCGCTGATGATCGTCGGGCTCGCCGCGGGGCTGCCGCACGCGATGCAGACGGGCCTCGTGGCGCACGGCGTGCCCGCGGCCGACGCTGCACGCGTCTCGCATCTGCCGCCGGTCGCGACGCTCTTCGCGTCGTTCCTCGGCTACAACCCGATGCAGACGTTGCTCGGCCCGCACACGCTGCACGCCCTGCCGGCCGGGCAGGCGCAGACGATCACCGGCCGCAGCTTCTTCCCGCACCTGATCACCGGGCCGTTCCACACGGCGCTCGTCTACGCGTTCGTGTTCGCGATCGTCGCGTGTGTGGTCGCCGCCGTCGCCTCGCTCCTCCGGGGCGGCAAGTACCACCACCAGGAGATCGAGGTCAGCGACGTCATCGCGGTCGAGGAGGCGGCGTGAGCGCGACCGCGCTCCGCATCGGGGAGGTGGCGCAGCGCGTCGGCGTGACGCCGCGCACGATCCGCTACTACGAGGAACGCGGACTGCTCGGCTCGGCCACAGGCAGGGAGAAGGGCGCGCACCGGACGTACGGAGAGACCGACGTCGCGCGGCTGCAGGAGCTGATCCGGCTCCGCGACCTGCTCGGCCTGACGCTCGAGGAGCTCGTCGGGCTCGCCGAGGCCGAGGAGGCGCGCGCGGCGCTGCGCGGCCGCTGGGAGGAGGATCCGAGCGACGAGGAACGGCTGCGGATCGTCGAGGCGGCGATCCCGCACGTCGAGCGCCAGCTGGCGCTCGTCCGCGGTCGCCAGGCGACGCTCGAGGAGTTCGCGCGCGAACTCGAGACGAAGCTGGGCCGGCTGCGCCGGCGCCGCCGCGAGCTCGGGCGCTAACGCAGCCAGGGCTCGAGCTCGCGCTCGAGCTGGCGGGAGCCGCGCGGCGACACGATGCTCAGCTGCAGCCTGCCGCCGTCGACGATGCAGATCGTCGGCAGCTCCTCGATGCCGAACTTCCGCGCGAGCGCCGGCTGGTCGTCCGCCGAGACTCTCACGAGCTCGAACGTGTCGTGGTTCCGGCGCCGCTGCAGCACCTGGGCGATGAAGCCCTCGACGCGGCGGCAGCGGCCGGAGAGCGGCGAGTGGAAGAACACGAGGCGCGGGCGCCGCTCCGATAGGCCCTCAACTACCCCCACACGAGGCTCCTACCCGTTGAACCGCGATTCGAACCCGGGACCGGCGGGAAGCGTCTCGGCTTCTGACTAGGTTCCTTCCATGGCGACGGCTCCCCGGCGACTGACGTTCGGCGCGCACGCGGGCGAGTACGAGCGCGCCCGGCCGGCGTGGCCGGAGGAAGCGGCGCGCTGGCTCGTGCCCGAGGATGCGAAGCTCGTGGTGGAGCTCGGCGCCGGCACCGGGAAGCTGACGCGCGCGGTGGCGGCCCTCGGCGTCCGCGTGGTCGCAGTCGAGCCGGACCCGCGGATGCTCGCGGTGCTGCAGGGTCTCGGCCTCGAAGGGGTGGAGGGCTCGGCCGAGTCGATCCCCTTCGGCGACAGCGTGGCCGACGGAGTGGTGGCGGGCTCGAGCCTCCACTGGTTCGAGCTCGACCGGGCGCTGCCGGAGATCCACCGCGTCGTCAAGCCCGGCGGCCGCTTCGCGTTCGGCTGGAACCACCGCGACGAGCGGCACGCCGCGATCGCCCGCATGGGGGAGGCGGTCTATGCGGCGCAGGCCCGCACGCGGGGGCCCTGCTGGCGGAGCCGCGACTGGCCGGTCGAGCTGACGGCGAGCGCCCTTTTTCGGGACGTCGAGCACACGATCTTCGAACACGTGCACGAGCTGCCGCGTGCGGCGCTCGACGACCATCTGCTGTCGTACTCCGGGGTCGCGCGGTTGCCCGAGGGCGAGCGCAGGCGCGTCGGCAGCGAGGTGGCCCAGATCCTCGACTCCGATCCCTCGGTGAGCGACGGCGGCATCCTCCGGCTCCCATTCGTCGTCACCGCGTACCGCGCCAGACGAGCCGTCTAGGAGGGCGCGTCGCGCCCTGACTCTACCTAGGCGAGCGGAGAGGATCTGCTGTCAGTTGGTTGTATATGCTGCGCGCAACGACTAGGTATTGCATCGGCAAGGCAAGGAGCGCGCGGATCGTGGGAACGGGAGTCAGCAGAGCCGAGTTGTTGCGTTGCGACTTCACCTACCCGCACGGAAGCTTCCGCAGCCAGGCCTCGATCGTGAAGTTGGGTGGGCGGCTGGAGCGCCTGACGGTGGGTGCGTACCTCGGAGCGGTCGAGAACCTGGAGACGCCGGAGCTCCGGCTTCCAATCGGCCAGATCGCCGCCAACGAGGCGCAGCACGACGGCGCGCTCGCGGCGCTCGGGGGCCGGTCGGTGATCGGGAAGGCATTTGCACGGGCAATGCAGATGGGGGCGGTGTCGGACACGTTGGACGAGTACGAGAGCTAGCGATGCCGAAGCAGGAGTACACCGCCAGCGAGGCGGCAGCGGCGCTCGGGATCAGCCTCGACACGCTCCGCCGTTGGGATCGGGCGGGCCGGATCGAGGTCACGCGCGACCGGAGCAACCGCCGGGTCGTGTCCGCGCAGGAGATCGACCGGTTGCGCGGCGACGGCCAGGGCACGCACATCTCCGCCCGCAACCGCTTCCGCGCCACCGTGACCGACATCCAGGTCGACGGCCTGATGGCCCAGGTGGAGCTCGTCGTCGCCGACCCGGTGCGGCTCGTCGCGATCGTCACGCGCGACGCCGTCGAGGAGCTCGGCCTGAAAGAGGGCATGGCCGCAACCGCCATCGTCAAGTCCACCAACGTGATGATCCAGAGCTGATGAAAGTCGCCCTCCTGACACTCGCCGCGATGGGTCTTCTCGCTCTACCGGCCGGGAGAGCAGAATCGGCGACTCGTGCACAGCTGACCGTGTATGCGGCGGCGTCGCTGACCAACGTCTTTCCGGCAATCGACAAGAGCGAGAAGTACTCCTTCGGCGGCTCGAACGCGCTCGCCGCGCAGATCAAGCAGGGGGCGCCGGCGGATGTGTTCGCCTCGGCCAACATGACGCTCCCGACGCAGCTCTTCCAGCAGGGCTTCTGCTCGAAGCCGAAGGTCTTCACCCGCAACGCGCTCGTGATCGTGGTGCCGAAGTCGAACCCGGCCCACATCCGCAACATCTACAACCTCACGAAGTCCGGCGTGAAGATCGACATCGCCGCCTCGGGCGTCCCCGTCGGCACCTACACGCTGCAGATCCTCAAGAACATGAACCTGACGAACGCGGTCCTGAAGAACGTCGTCAGCCAGGAGACGGACGTGCGCGAGGTGCTCGCCAAGGTTGCGCTCGCCGAGGCCGATGCGGGTTTCGTCTATTCGACCGACGCGAAGACGGTCCCCGGCAAGGTCAAGGTGATCAGGATCCCCGCCTGGGCGCAGCCGAAGCTGCGGTACGGCATCTGCGTCGTCTCCAGCAGCAGCCAGAAGACGGCCGCCAAGGCGTTCATCAAGCGCGTGCTGGGCAAGGCCGGCCAGAAGAAGCTGCACAGGTACGGCTTCCTCCCGCGCGTCAAGCCGAAGAGCTAGGCCCGGACTTGCCGATGAGGCGGGCGCTCGGCTTCGGCCTCTTCGTCGCGGTAGCGGTGGTGACGCTCGCCTTCCTCGCCCTGCCGATCGTCGGGATCTTCGTCCACACCTCGCCGGGCAACGTGCTTCACCAGTTCTCGAACCCCGTCGTCAAAGACGCCTTCGTCGTCAGCCTGAAGACGAGCCTGCTCGCGCAGGCGGCGATCCTGCTCTTCGGGACGCCGACGGCGTACCTGCTCGCCACCCGGCGCTTTCCCGGCCACTCGCTCGCGGTCACCCTCGTCGAGTTGCCGCTCGTGCTGCCGCCGGCCGTCGCAGGTGTGGGACTGCTCGCCGCGCTCGGCCGCTTCGGCCTGCTCGGCTCGAGCCTGAGCGCCCTCGGGATCACGCTCCCGTTCACCCAGACCGCGGTCACGATCGCCGTGGCCTACGTCGCAAGCCCGCTCTACATCCGCCAGGCGATCGCCACGTTCGAGGCGACCGATCCGCACCTGACCGCCGCCTCACGCACTCTCGGCGCCGGGCCCGTCCGCACGTTCTTCCGCGTGGTTCTGCCGCTCGCCCGAGGCGGGCTGATCGCCGGCCTCGCGCTCTCCTTCGCCCGCGGGCTCGGCGAGTTCGGGGCGACGATCATGTTCGCCGGCAGCCTGCAGAAGGTGACGCAGACGCTGCCGCTCGCGATCTACCAGGAGTTCGCCGTGAACTTCGACGCCAGCCTGGCGATGGGCGCCGTGCTCGTCCTGATCAGCGCCGTCCTGCTCCTGACGCTCAGAATCGCACTGTCATGGCGAAGCTCACCCTCGACCAGATCGCCGTCCCTCTTCGGACTTTCCAGCTCGAGCTGAGTCTCGAGGTCGGCTCGACCGTCGCGCTCGTCGGCCCGTCCGGCGCCGGCAAGAGTACGGTCCTCAACACGATCGCCGGGCTCGTCAAGCCTGCCGCCGGCTCGATCCGCTGCGACGAGGAGACCTGGTTCGACGCCGAGCGCGGCGTCTTCGTGCGACCCGAGGACCGCCGAGTCGGCCTCGTCTTCCAGGACTATGCGCTCTTCCCGCACCTGACCGTCCGCCAGAACGTCGAGTACGCGCGACGCCACCACGCCGACGAGTACCTCGACCGCTTCCAGATCCGGCATCTCCAGGATGCGCGGCCGGGCAGCCTCTCCGGCGGCGAGCGGCAGCGGGTCGCGCTCGCGCGCGCTCTCGCCCGCGACCCCGCGATCCTGCTGCTCGACGAGCCGCTGGCGGCACTCGACGCCCACACGAAGGTCGACGTGCGAGCCGAGCTGCAGCAGCTCCTCGCAGGCCTCGAGATCCCGACCTTGCTCGTCACCCACGACTTCGAGGACGCCGCCGCTCTCGCGGACGAGGTCGGCGTGATCGTCGAGGGACGACTCCGCCAGACCGGAACGCCGGCCGACCTCGTCGCCCAGCCTGCCGACCCGTTCGTGGCCTCCTTCACCGGCGCGAACCTCTTGCACGGCGAATGGTGCGCCACGGGAGTCGGCACGACGGGCATCCGCCTCGACGACGGCACACTCGTCTCGACCACCGACGACGGCGACGGTGCGATCGTGCTCGCCGTCTATCCGTGGGACGTCACGATCTCGACGACCCGGCCGGACGACTCCGCCATGAACGTGGTCGCCGGCGCGATCACCGCGATCACCGAGCTCGGCAACCGCGCACGCGTCACCGTCGGCCCGCTCACGGCGGAGATCACGGTCGACTCGCTGCGCAGGCTCGGACTCCGGCCGGGACAGCAGGTCTACGCCAGCTTCAAGGCGACCGGAACCCGCGTCGTCGCGAGCCGGCCGACGGAAGGCTAGGTCCGCGGGTTGCGGATCCCGATCGCGCCGATCAGCCCTCCGCAGAAGAGCAGTCCGGCGACGGCGCCCATCGTCGCGTGGAAGCCGTGCACGGTGAGGTGGTCGCCCCCGCCGGCGGCCAGGATCCCGAGGATCGCGATCGCGAGGAGGCCCGCGATGCGAGCGACCGCGTTGTTCACGCCCGACGCGACGCCGGCGTCACCGGCCTGTGCGTCGGCGAGCACGGTCGTCGTCAGCGGGGCAACGGTCAGCGACAGCCCGAGCGAGAAGACGAGCAGCGCGGGGAGGACGTCCACCCAGTAGTTGACGTCCTGCGGCAGGCGCGTGTAGGCGAGCACGCCGAGGCCCGCGATGATCGGCCCGAGCGCCATGAAGAGCCTCGGCCCGTACTGCATCGAGAGCCGCCCCGTGCGCGGCGAGAGGAAGAACATGACGATCGTGACCGGCAGCAGCGAGATGCCGGCGTCCAGTGCCGAGAATCCGGCGAACTCGATCAGGTAGAGCGTCAGGAAGGTGGTCAGGGCGGAGAGCCCGCCGTAGACCGAGAGCGTCTCGACGTTCGTGACCGAGAAGTTGCGGAGCCGGAACAGCCGCAGCGGGAGCATCGGCAGCGGCGTGTGCAGCTCGAAGACGACGAATGCCGCGAGCAGGGCGGCGCCCCCGATGAAGGCCCCGAGGATGAGCGGATCTCCCCAGCCGCGCTGCGGCTGCTCGATGAAGCCGGCGACGAGGAGACCCAGCCCTGCCGTGCCCAGGATCGCGCCGGGCACGTCCACGCGCAGGTCCTCGCGCCGCGGCTGGTGCATCCCGCCGAGCCGCGCCAGCATGAACAGGGTGACGAGAGCGATCGGGATGTTGATGAGGAAGATGACCCTCCACGTCGAGACGTCGACCAGCCACCCGCCCAGGGTCGGCCCGAGGATGAACGAGATCCCTGTCCAGGACGTCCACTGCCCGATGGCGTTGCCTCGGGCGGTGCCGGTGAAGGTGGCGGTGATCATCGCAAGGGAGGCCGGAGTGAGGAGCGCACCCGCCACGCCCTGAAGGCCGCGGAAGATGATGAGCGTCGTGGCGTCCGGGGCGACCGCGCAGAGAACCGAGACGGCGGCGAAGCTCGCAACCCCGATCGCAAAGACCTTCGACTCCCCGAAGATGTCACCGAGCGAGCCTCCGACGAGGATCAGCGACCCGAGCGTGAGCAGGTACGCGTCGACGACCCACTGCTGGGTGGCGAGCCCGCCGCCCAGATCGGCCTGAATCGAGGGCAGCGCGACGTTGACGACGGAGCCGTCGATGAAGGCCATCGAGGAACCGAGGATGCTGGCGACGAGCGTCCAGCGGGCGATCTGCGACGAGTCCATCTGACGATCCTAAGAATTAATTCATGGCGGAGACGCCGCTCCTGCTGCCACCATGAGAGCGTGGACGAGCACGCAACCCCCGGCCCGGACGGGGCACGCCGCTTCGGCCGGGGAGTCTTCCTCGCCACGCTCGCGGGTGGACTCTCCTCGCTCTTCTGGGGCAAGGCGGCTTGGGGACACGTCTCGGGCGCGCTGGGCGGCGTCGGCTCGGCGCTCGGCCCCGGGTCGGGCTGGCGGATCTACACCGTCGCCTCGACGATGCCGACCTTCGACCCGGCGACGTGGCGGCTGCGCATCGGCGGGCTCGTCGAGCAACCGGTCGACCTCTCGTACGACGAGCTACGCGCGCTGCCGCAGGTTTCGCAGGTGTCCGACTTCCACTGCGTCACAGGCTGGAGCGTCGACAACGTCCACTGGCGCGGCGTCCGCTTCAAGGATCTTCTTGCAAAGGCTGGTCCGCTCCCGCACGCGCATGCGCTCCAGTTCGTGTCGGCCGAGCAGCCGTACGTCGATTACCTCACGCTCGACCAGGCGCACCTGCCGCACGTGATGCTTGCCTGGGAGATGGACGGCAAGCCGCTCCTCCGCGAGCACGGCGCGCCGGTGCGGGTCGTGATCCCCGAGATGTACGGCTACAAGAACGTCAAGTGGGTCGCCGAGGTCAATCTCGTGTCGCAGGCGAGTAGCGGCTACTGGGAGAACCTCGGCTACGACGAGAACGCCTGGGTCGGCCGCTCGAACGGCTACTAGAAAGGCGTGGCGGGCGGCAGCATGCGGGCCGCCCGCCGTGGTGGAGGAACCTAGGAGGTAGCCGCCGAGGCTGGCTGGACGCCGAGCGTGAGCGAGAGCTGCTTCGTCGCCCCGTTCCGACGCACGGTGACGGTCACCTTCTCGCCCGCCTGAGCGGCCGAGACGGCAGCGGTGAGCTCGTCTGCTGACGTGACCGTCTTGCCGTCGAAGGCGGTGATGACGTCGCCGGTCTTCAGCCCGGCCTTCGCGGCCGGAGAGCCGGAGGTGATCTTCGTGATCTGGGCGCCGCCCGTCACGCTCTTGATGAAGACGCCGACGTAGGCGTGCTTCACCGTGCCGCCGGAGATCAGCGTCCGGGCGACGGTCTTCGAAGCGTTGATCGGGACGGCGAACCCGATGCCGGCGTTGTCGTTCGTGTCGCTCTCGATCTGGTCGTTGATCCCGATCACGGTGTTGGTCGCGGTGTCGATCAGCGGCCCGCCGGAGTTGCCGTGGTTGATGGCGGCATCGGTCTGGATCGCGTCGGTGATCGAAAAGTTGTTCGGCGCGGTGATCGTCCGGCTCGTCGCGCTGACGATCCCGGCGGTCATCGTCTCGGGCAGGCTGAACGGGCTACCGATCGCGACGACGCTCTGGCCCGGCTCGACCGACGACGAGTCGCCGAGAGCAAGCGGGTGCAGCTTGGACGCCGACACGTCGACGTGGATCACGGCGGTGTCGGTCGACTTGTCGCTGCCGACGACTGTCGCATCGGCAGTCGAGCCGTCCTGGAACTGCACCTTGATCGAGCTGGCGCCGTTGACGACGTGCTGGGCCGTGAGGATGTTCCCCTTGCCGTCGATCTCGAAGCCGGTTCCCTCAGCCTCCTGCTTCTGCGATCCGCCGTTGGGGAACGGGAACTGGGACGAAGCGCCGCCCGAGGACGATTCGACGACCGTGATGTCGACGACGCCGGGTGCATCCTCCTTGTAGAGCTGCGTGAGCGAGTCGACGGTCGAGGTGGACGAGGCCGGTTGGGCCGGCACGACGACGTTGGCTGCGCTCGGCGTCGACGAACCGCGGTTGCTCAGCGCGTATGCGCCGGCGCCCACAGCGGCGCCGATCGCGAGCGCGACGACCAGAGCGAGCATGAGCCGCAGGCGCGGGCTGGAAGGGCGAGGGTTCATGTCTTCGAGTCTCCTTGCATTCGGGTTCGGGTGCCAGAGTGCCCGCTTTCCCTAGGACGAGAGTGAGAGAGCCGTGAGGGTTCCGTAAGAAGCGGGCTCGGGCTCTCCCCGAGAATGCGCCGAGCCCGACGCCGGCAGCCTGAGGGGGGGTGGGCCGGCGCCGGGCCTGAGCGGCGCTGTCGGGAGGGTCGTATCGTGCTGCCGTAGATGTTCTCGGTCCGGGGTGAGAACGACCTGAGCGCGGCGTATGAGTTCTCTAAGCGTCGATCGCGGAGCGCAGCGAGGCGACGAAATCGCGCAGCGCGTCGGGCCCGGTCTCGGCGACCTCGACAGCGCGCGAGCCGACGACGACACCGTCGGCGAGCTCTGCGGCCGCGCGCGCCAGCTCCGGCGTCGAGATCCCGAAGCCGATGTAGACAGGGACGCCGCTGACTGCCCGCACTCGCTCGACCAGCGGCGGGAGCGCCGGCGAGAGCTCGGCACGCGCGCCTGTCGTCCCGGTGACGGAGACGAGGTAGAGCCACCCGTCCGTCGCCTCGGCCGCGGCACGGATTCGTTCGTCCGTCGAGGTCGGGGCGACGAGCTGGATGCGCCGAAGTGCCGGCCGCTCCTCGACCGGGAGGTCGACGAGGATGAAGCTCGACGCGCCGCGTTCCCGCGCGTCGGCGGCGAAGCGCTCGTAGCCGTAGGCCTCGAGGATCGCGGCGTAGGTCATCGGGACGAGCGGCGTTTCGGGCAGCAGCCCGCGCATCTTCCCGAGCACCTCGAGGCAGGCCCGCGTGCGCATTCCGCGCGCGAGCGCGCGCTCGGAAGCGCGCCGGATGAGAGGTCCTTCCGCGAGCGGGTCCGAGAACGGGAAGCCGAGCTCGATGACGTCGGCGCCGCCCTCGACGGCCGCGCGTGCGAGGTCGGGCGTCTCCGGCTCGGCCATCAGGTAGATGACGAGCGTCTTGCTCAAGCCACGCGCAGGACGCCGATGAGGTGCTCGCCGCAGCTCCGCGACCCGGGGTCGTACGCGAGCTTCTCCTCGAGCTCCTCGAGCAGCGCGCGAATCTCGGGCTCGTCCACCTCCAGGTGCGGGAGGACGCCGGCCGCGGCACCCTCGACGACCTCGCCGTGCGGAGCGAGCAGCTCCTCGAGCTCCTCCCAGAGGTACATGCGCATCGCGAGGTGGCCGTAGCCCTCGCCCTCGGGCAGGACGCCGGTGCGGGCAACCTCGAGCGACTTCGCCGGCCCGTCGCGCCGGGCGAGCTCGACGAGGATCGGCGCGTAGTGGATCACCGCGCCGGCAAGACCCATGACGCTGACGAGCACGTGGCCGCCGCTCCGCGTCACGCGCGCGAGTTCGGCGACGGCTCGCTCTTCCCGGTCGACGACGTAGCTCAGCGGGCCGCCGAAGCAGACCGTGACGTCGAACGCGTCGTCGGGGAACCGCGAGAGGTCGGTGATGTCGCCGACCACGGCCTCGACGTCGGGCACACGCGCACGCAACAGCTCGAGCTGTCCCGGCGAGATGTCGAGCGCGGTGACGTGGGCTCCGAGCCGCAGCAGCTCGAGCGTGAAGCGTCCGGGACCTGCGCCGGCGTCGAGTACCCGGTCGCCGGGACGGACGTAGCCCTCGAGCATCCGGATGTGCGTCGTGAGGCTCGGCCCCGGTGTTGTGCCGTTCTCGAACCGTGTCCACTCGCGCTCGCCGTATTCGTCGAAGTACTCGGCGGTGTGTCCGGGATCCCAGGTGCTCACAGCCGCTCGAGGACCTCCGCGAGATCCTTGTCGCCGCGGCCGCTGAGACCGACGAGAATCAGCTCGGCGTCGAGGTCGCGGGCGCGCGCGAGTGCGTGGGCCGGCTCGAGCGCGGGGAGGATGCCCTCCGTTCGAGCCAGGTCCTGGAACGCTGTGAGCGCCTCTTCGTCGGTCGCGACGCGGTATTCGGCGCGGCCGGTGTCGCGGAGGAAGGCGTGCTCGGGCCCGACTCCGGGATAGTCGAGCCCGGCCGAGATCGAGTGCGCGTCGGCGATCTGGCCGTCCTCGTCGGCGAGCACCGAGGAGCGCGCGCCGTGCAGGACGGCGGGCCGGCCGCTCCCGAGCGATGCGGCGCCCGCTGCTTCGACACCGACGAGCCGCACGTCCTCGTCCTCGACGAAGCCGTGAAAGATCCCGATCGCGTTCGAGCCGCCGCCGACGCAGGCGACGACGGCCTCGGGGAGCCGCTGCTCGACGGCGAGCATCTGCTCGCGCGCCTCCCGGCCGATCACCGACTGGAGCTCGGCCACGAGCTCCGGATACGGCGCAGGACCGACGCACGAGCCGATCAGGTAGTGGGTCGTCTCCACGTTCGTGATCCAGTCGCGGATCGCCTCGCTCGTCGCCTCTTTCAGCGTCTTCGTGCCGAAGTCGACGCCGCGCACCTCCGCGCCGAGGAGCCGCATCCGCTCGACGTTGGGCCGCTGTCGGCGCATGTCCTCCTCGCCCATGTAGACGACGCACTCGAAGCCGAAGCGAGCGCAGACGGTCGCGGCGGCAACGCCGTGCATTCCGGCTCCCGTCTCGGCGACGATCCGCTGCTTGCCGAGCCGCCGCGCGAGCACGGCCTGGCCGAGCGCGTTGTTGAGCTTGTGCGCGCCGGTATGGAGCAGGTCCTCGCGCTTGAGGTAGAGGCGCTTCTGCGGCGCGAAGCGCTCGGCGAGCGTGAGCGGCGTCGGGCGGCCCGCATACGTCGTGAGGAGGTCGTGGAGCTCGGCGCGGAACGAGTCGTCCGCGAGCGCGTCGCGCCAGCCCTGCTCGAGCTCGTCGAGCGCCGGGATCAGGGTCTCCGGGACGTAGCGCCCGCCGTAGTCGCCGAAATCGCTCATGCGCGGGCCTCCGCGACAAAGGCTCGCACCTTGTCGTGGTCCTTGATCCCGGGAGCGGTCTCGAGCTGCGACGCCGCGTCGACCGCCCACGGCTGAACCGCCTGGATCGCTGCGCGCACGTTGTGCGGCCCCAGCCGGCCCGCGAGGACGAGGCGGTCGTCTTTGCCGCGAGCGTTCTGCCAGTGGTCGGGATCCGCGCCCTCCCACGGCAGGTCGGCAACGCGCGCCACAGGCTCGCCGTCGCGCAGCAGAACGGCGTCGCGGCCGCGTACCGTGCCCTCCTGCCGCTCGTAGAGCTGGACGAGGGCGGCGCCGCGCTCCTCCGGCTCGCCAACGTGGACGGCGACGCTGAGCACGGTGTCCGGCACGTCGAGGACAGCGGGTGCCCGGCGCGGCGAGCCCTCGGCGAAGATGAAGCCGCACAGGTCGGCTCCCGCCTCGACCGCGGCGTCGACGTCCTCCTGTCGCGTCAGGCCGCACACCTTGACGAGCGGCCGCGAGAGGAGGTCGCGGAGCGTCGCCTCCGGCTCGTCCGTCCGCATCAGCGACGTGCCGACGAGAACGGCGTTCGCTCCGGCCAGCTCGGCCGCGGCGGCCTGAGCGCGCGTGTGGATCGCGCTCTCGGCCACGACGACGCGGTCTCGAGGTGCCTTCGCGACGAGCGCGAGCTGTGCCGGGCGGTCGATGCGGAACGTGCCGAGATCGCGGGCGTTGACTCCGATCACGCCGGCGCCGAGGCGGGTCGCGCGCTCGAGCTCGTCCCCGTCGTGCGCCTCGACGAGCGTGTCGAGTCCGAGCCCGTCGGCAGCGCGCATGAGCTCCGCCGCGGCCGCATCGTCGAGGTCGCGGAGGATGAGGAGCGCCGCGTCGGCGCCTGCCTCCCGCAGCTCGCGCAGATGCTCGTCGGTCGAGAAGAACCCCTTCGCGAGCAGCGGCAGGTCGGTGGTGGCGCGCGCCGCGCGCAAGTCGTCGAGCGAGCCCGCGAACGCTTCGTCGACAAGGACCGAGACCGCCCGTGCTCCTCCGGTCTCGTACGCGGCAACGACGTCCTCGACCCGCGCGCCCGGGCTGATGTCGCCGGCCGACGGCGAGCGCCGCTTGAACTCGGCGATAGCGCCGAATCCCGGCCGGCCAAGAGCGTCCGCGAGCCTCACAACACGTCCCTTTCGGCCACGCCCGGTGTCAGACACCGGCCATGTCCAGAGGAGGCATGCGAGGCGCGCAACCAAGCGAAAGAGCCGAACCGGCCACGTCTCCTCGAGCCACCGCCAGGTGTCAGACACCGGACGTGGCCGATCTGGACGCGGCTCATCCGGGCTCCCGGGAGAAACGCACGAGCTCGTCGAGGCGGGCTGCGGCCGCGCCCGAGTCGATCGCCTCGCGCGCCTCCGCGACTCCTTCGCGGAGGTCCACGGCGTGGCCCGCAGCTGCGATGCCGCCGGCCGCGTTGAGAATCACCGCCGAGCGGTGCCCGCCGTCCGCGCCGCCGAGCACGTGCCGCAGGGCGGCTGCGTTCGTATCAGGGTCGCCGCCGCGCAGCTCGTCCGGCTCGCAGCGGTCGATGCCGAGCGCGAGCGGATCGAGTTCGTACTCGGTGACCCGTCCCGCCGTCACCTCACAGACGAGGTTCGGCCCGCACGGCGAGAGCTCGTCGATGCCGCCCGCGCCGTGCACGACGTATGCCCGCGTCGCCTCGAGCCGGACCAGAGCGTCCGCGAGCGTGCGGGCGAGCTCCGGCGAGTAGACGCCGAGCACGAGAGCGCGGGCGCCGGCCGGGTTCGTGAGCGGTCCGAGCACGTTGAAGACGGTACGCGTCGCAAGCTCGCGTCGGACGGGAGCCGCGTGCCGCATCGCCGGGTGGTGCGCCTGTGCGAAGAGGAAGCCGAAGCCGAGCTCGTCGATCGAGCGCTCGATCCGCTCCGGCGGCAGCTCGAGCTCGAAGCCGAGCGCCTCCAGCACGTCCGCGGCACCCGTCTGCGACGAGGCGGCCCGGTTGCCGTGCTTCGCGACCGCCGCTCCCGCTGCGGACGTGACCAGGGCCGCCGCAGTCGAGATGTTGTACGTGTTTGCGCCGTCGCCGCCGGTGCCGACGACGTCGACGAGATCCGTCCGCTGCGGGTTGACCCG
>DATBAH010000081.1:0-4951 GCA_036271615.1 Gaiellaceae bacterium | reverse complement strand
CGGCGGGTTCGCCCGCCGTCCGGCCACCAACAGGACCACAGGGGAGGGGTCGTGTCGGTTCGCGTGACCATCGAAACCGCCTCGAAGGCGGAAGCAGAGCTCATCGCCGAGCGCCTCCCGGTCAAGGCGCGCGCGGAAGCGTGGCGCGGTTTCGGGGTGATCCGCCTGGGCGCGAGGAGCCGGCAGGAGACGAAGGACTTCATCGAGGCCGTCTCGCAGAGCTTCGCGGAGCTCAAGCTGCAGTGGGCCCGCGTGCGCTACGACGACGAGGAGCGCGTCTTCCGCTCCAATGGGAACGGCACCGGCCACCGCACTCGCTGACTCCTAGTCGGCACTCACCCAGTCGATCGCCTGGTCCTGCTGGTCCAGGGAGAAGGTCTTGGTCTCTCCGGGTGTCATCCAGCCGAACAGGTTGGTGAGCTCGCGCATCCAGCCGATGTCGGTCACGAGCGCGATCCGCTTCCAGGCGCGGAGGTGTTCGAACCCGACCTTCAGGTCTTCCCAGAGCGCGCCGCCGGTCATGCCGTCGAAGTCGCGCATCACGATCACGAAGCGGACGTCGCCGGTCTTCGCGGCCTGCTCCAGCGCCGGGAGGATGACGTCGCGGTAGTCCTCCGCGGCGAGCTTCCCGCTTGCCTCGAAGCCGATCACGCCCCCTGGGAGCCCGCTGAGTGCCTTGATCATGTCGCCTCCTTCTCGACGCTAGTCGATCGGGAGCGGCTCGGGCTCGGCGAGCCCGGCGATGCGGTAGGCGTCGATCTGGTCGAGCGTCTCGCGCTCGAGCAGCGCCTCGGCGAGTGCGTCGAGCCGCGAGCGCTCGGCCGCGAGCAGCGCCATCACCTCGTCGTACGCCGACTCGACCGCCCGGCGCACCTCCTCGTCGACGAGCTCGCGCGTGCGCGGCGACGTCGGGTCGGCGAACGGATTGGCGCCGTCCTGCGGCAGGACCGCGACCATCCCGATCTTCTCGTTCATTCCCCAGCGGCCGACCATGTACCGGACGAGGGACGTGACCTGGGCGATGTCGCCTTCGGCCCCGGTCGTCTGCTCGCCGAACACCTGCTCCTCTGCCGCGCGCCCCCCGAGCGTGACCTTGACGCGGGCCTCGAGCTCCGTACGCGTGTAGTTGAAACGGTCCGTCTCGGGCGACGAGATGGTCACGCCGAGCAGCTGGCCGCGCGGGACGATCGAGATCTTGCGCACGGGATCGGCGCCGGGCATGAGCATCCCCACGAGCGCGTGGCCGGCCTCGTGGTAGGCGGTGTTCCGCCGGTCCTCGAGCGTCAGCATGATCTTGCGCTCGGCGCCGAGCAGGATCTTCTCGAGGGACTGCGTGAAGTCGGCGGCCTCGACCTCGGTCCGGTCGAGACGTGCCGCGCGCAGAGCTGCCTCGTTGACGAGATTCGCGAGGTCGGCGCCGACCATGCCGGGCGTCGTCGCAGCGATCCGGGCGAGGTCGACGTCGTCCGCGAGCGGCACGTCGCGCGCATGCACCTCGAGGATGAGGCGCCGCCCTTCCCGGTCGGGCGCCTGCACCACGACACGCCGGTCGAAGCGGCCGGGCCGCAGGAGCGCCTTGTCGAGCACGTCGATCCGATTCGTCGCGCCGATCACGATCACGGCCGTCGAGGTGTCGAAGCCGTCCATCTCCGTGAGGATCTGGTTCAGCGTCTGCTCGCGCTCGTCGCTGCCGCCGAAGCTCGAGCCGGCGCTGCTGCGCGCCCGGCCGACCGCGTCGAGCTCGTCGATGAAGACGATCGCCGGCGAGTCCTCCTTCGCCTGGCGGAACAGGTCGCGAACGCGCGAGGCGCCGACGCCGACGATCGCCTCGACGAACTCCGAGGCGGACATCGAGAAGAACGGCGCGCCCGCCTCGCCGGCGACGGCTCGCGCGAGCAGCGTCTTGCCCGTGCCCGGAGGGCCACTGAGCAGCACGCCGCGCGGGATCCGGCCGCCCAGAGCGCGGTACTTCTCCGGGTCGCGGAGGAAGTCGACGATCTCGGCCAGCTCGTGCTTGGCCTCGTCGATGCCGGCGACGTCGGCGAACGTCACGGTCTCGCGCCCCGGCTGGTAGCGGCGCGCCTTGGCGCGGCCGAGCGCACCGGCCATCCGCGAGCCGCTCATCCTCCGGAAGATGAAGAACAGCAGTAGGAGCAGGATGATCGTGGGGCCGAAGCCCAGCAGCAGCTGCTTCCAGACCGGGCCACCGGAGTCGAGCGCGTTCGCATTGATGGTGACGTTGTGCTCCTGCAGAAGCCGCGAGAGCTGGACCGTGTCGGCGAACGCCGGGATCTGGGTGACGAACTTCGTAGAAGCCGTCGACGAGCCGGGGGGCTTCGACGCTTCGGCGAAGACGCCCTGGAGCTCCGCGCCGGTCGACGTGACCGTGACCACGTTGTCGCGACGGACCTGCTCGAGGAAGAAGGGGCTGTACGGCACGCGGATCCGCGTCTCCTGCGTCACCCGGTGCGCGCCCCAGAAGTTGAGGCCGAGCAACACGGCGATCGCCACGCAGTAGATCGCGATCCGCGTCGGACGCGCCGGCCAGCGCGGAGAACGGCTGTCGCTCATGTGCGCACAATGCCACGCGACTCGGCGGGCGCAACGGCGGCGCACACGACCGGCCGATGTCCACTCCGGCCATCAGCCCGGGGTCTGACCCCGGTGCGCTCAAGACGTGCGTTTCGAAAGCCGATGCAGAGGCCAGGAGTGCAGGGAATGCTCGAGCCCGCCATGTTCCTCGGTCTCGGTGCGGTCGCTGTCTGGACGCACCTCCGCTTCCCGCGCATCCGGCCCGGCTCCCTGATCCGCGCCGCGGTTCACGTCGCGCTCTCGTTCGGCGCGTTCGCGCTCCTCCCCATCGCGCTCGGCTTCCTCGTGCCGCTCGCGTCGTCCCACGCGCAGGCGCTCGGGATCGGGCTGACGGCCCTCTTCCCGACTCTCACGTATCTGCTGCTCAGCTGGGTCTGGCTGGTCGCGCGGATCCTGCACGAGCTCGGCGGCACGCCTCGAGGCGGCCTCCCGGCGACGGGCAAGAACGCCTGAGCTCCGACCGCTGAGGTCCTGCAGCGCCCAATGTGACACGCCGTCCGCGCGCGGGCGTTACATTGATATGAACGCTCCCGCCGGAGGCAGGAAAAATGGAAAATGGCAGGCCCACCGGGGGGAATGCCGCGCCGGAACATCCGTCCGTAGTCATCGCGGACGACGACATACCGCTTCGCCGCGGGGTTCGGGAGGCACTCGAGGCCAACGGCTTCGTCGTGGTCGCTGAAGCGAGCGACGCCGCGGCGGCGATCGGCGCCGTGACGCGCCTCAAGCCTGACATGTGCCTGATCGAGATCGGGCTGCCGCTCGAGGGCCTGAACGCCATAGGGAGGATCACCAAGGCGTCGCCCAAGACGCTGGTCGTGGTTCTCAGCCGGTCGGAGAATCCGGAGGACGTCGTGACCGCGTTCACACGCGGCGCAGCCGGCTACCTCCTGAAAGGCATCAGCGGCGACCAGCTCGCCGCGACCCTCCGCAGCGCGTACAGGGGCGAACCTCCGCTGTCGCGGTCGCTCGTCCCCTACCTCGTCGACGAGATCCGCCGCGGCTCGATCCGCAGGCTGACCCTGCCGAGCGGCGCGGTGACGCTCACCCCACGCGAGTGGGAGGTCGGCGAGATGCTGAGCGAGGGGCGCACGACGAACGAGATCGCGGACCGCCTCGGCGTGTCGCCCATCACGGTGCGCCGCCACGTCGGCCTGCTGCTCAACAAGCTCGGAGCCGAGAACCGGGACGCCGCCGTCGACCTCCTCCGCGCCTACGGACGGCGTTGAATGCGCTGGGATCTACCAGCGCTGATCATGACCTGAACGGGACCTGGGTGGGAGCGGACCAGGACCTCCGGGAGGGGCAGGTAGACGCGCGTTACGTCTGAATGCGATTGACGGGCGCGCCCCCGCGCAGACAGTCAGATCTCCTTGGGCCCGTGCGGGTCAGGACGTCGATTCGAGCGCGAGAGTCAGGGGGCGTGCCTGTCGTACTTTCCGGGCGACGGAGGACAGGTGCCGGCGGACGGTGACCTGCGACAGGTCGAGCTCGTAGGCGATTTCCTTCGGCGTCATCCCGTCGCGGGACCGCGCCATCACGTCGGCCTCGCGCCGTGTGAGCTGCAGCTGTTGCCCGTTGACCGAGGTCTGCTCCTGCGTACCGCCGCGGACCTGCTCGATGAGGGTGCCGACGCCCGCGCGCGGGATGACCGACTCGCCGCCCAGCGCGACCTCGACGGCGCGGACGAGACCGCTCGCCCCGAGCGTCTCGGGAACGAACCCGGCGGCGCCCGCGCGAACCGCGGCGAGCAGCACCTCCTGGTCGAGCTCGGGAGCGACGACGAGCACGACGGCTCCCGGCGCCCGCTCCATGATCCGGCGGACGGCGATGAGGCAGCCTCCGGAGATCTCGGAGTCGACGAGGACCAGGCCGGCCTCGTAGAGCTCGGCCGCCTTGGCCGCTCTCGACGTGTCCTCGACGTCGGCGGCAACCTCGAGCCCGGCGCGCGAGAGCACGCTGGTCCGCGCCGCCCGCACGAGCGCCTGGCCGCCGGCGACGACGACCGTCCCCGATCGGGGCCCGGGCTCCGCAGCAGCCGGGTCTCGTGCCATCGCCTGGTGTGTGAGAGAGGGATCCAAGAGCCGCAGTGCCGCTCTCGCTGCCTCGGGATCGAGGGAGAAGAACGGCGCTTCCGAAGCATGCTGTTCGCCGCCGCGCTGGACAATCCCCCGCTTGAGGGAGCACCCAGCCCATGGTCGGGGCCGAATCCCCCACAGGGTCCGGCGAAAACCGCTTGGCTCTGCGCTGTGGTGGGAGTTGGCGGGGGGATCTTGGCAAGGCAGGATTTCTACCCGCGATCGAGAAACGCGGCTACCCTGCGCCACATCGTTCCGCACGGGCGAAATGACTGAGCAAC
>DATBAH010000080.1:0-27433 GCA_036271615.1 Gaiellaceae bacterium | reverse complement strand
AGGCAGATGTGCCAGTGGGACAAGGACTCCTGTGCCGACGCCGGTTTCCTCAAGATCGACCTGCTCGGGTTGGGGATGCTGTCGGCGGTCGAGGAGTGCGTCGACCTGATCGCGCGACGCCACAGCGAGCGGATCGACCTCTCGCGGATTCCGCTCGACGACCCGGACGTGTTCGCGGAGATCCAGAAGGCCGACACGGTCGGCTGCTTCCAGATCGAGAGCCGCGCGCAGATGCAGGTCATTCTCCGCACCCGGCCGGAGACGATCGACGACATCACGGTCCAGGTCGCGCTCGTGCGGCCGGGGCCGATCCAGGGGAAGGCCGTGCACCCGTACGTCGAGCGGCGCCAGCTGCTGCGCGACGACCCGACCTACCGCGCGCCGGCCGACCACCCGCTGCTCGAGGAGCCGCTGCGCGAGACGCTCGGCGTCGTCGTCTTCCAGGACCAGGTGCTCGACGTCGCCGTCCATCTCGCCGGCTTCACCGTCGGGGAGGCGGAAGGGCTGCGGCGCGCGATGAGCCGAAAGCGCTCGCACGCGGCGCTCGAGGCGTGGCGCGAGCGGTTCGTCGCGGGCGCGCTCGAGAAGGGGGTCGAGGAGCCGCAGGCGCACGAGCTCTACGACAAGCTCGTCGCCTTCTCGGGCTTCGGGTTCCCGAAATCGCACGCGGCGGCGTTCGGGCTGCTCGCGTACCAGTCGGCGTGGCTGCGGCACCACTACGCGCCGGAGTTCCTCGCGGCGCTCCTCAACGCGCAGCCGATGGGCTTCTACCCTCCGGCGACGCTCGTCCGGGATGGGCAGCGGCGTGGGGTGGAGACGCGCCCGCCCGACGTGAACCGCAGCGAGGCCGGCTGCACGATCGAGGAGGACGGCGCCGTCCGCGTCGGGCTGAAGTACGTGACCGGAGTGGGGGAGGACGACGCCGAGGCAGTCGCCGAGAACCGGCCCTATTCCTCGATCCGCGAGCTCACCCAGCGGACGGGGCTGTCGGAGGACGAGCTCCGCGCGCTCGCCGAGTCGGGCGCCTGCGACTGCTTCGGGCAGGCCTCTGATGGCGAAGGCGGCGCCCGCGGGCGAAGAGAGCTGCTGTGGCAGCTCGGCTTGGTGCCGCGTCCGGCCAGCGTTCCGGGGACGGGAGGCGAGGCGAAGCAGCTCGCGCTGCCGCTCTCACCGACGGTCGCCACGCCGGAACTGCCCGAGCCGACCGTGTGGGAGCGGATGCTCACGGACTACCGGACGACGAGCCTGTCCGTCGGCGTCCACCCGCTCGCCTTGCTCCGGCCGCACCTGCCGCCAGGGACGCTGTCGAGTGCCGAGCTGCGAGAGCAGCCGGACCGCGCAAAGGTGCAATTTGGCGGGCTCGTGGTCGCGCGACAGCGGCCGTCGACCGCGAACGGCGTCGTCTTCATGCTCCTCGAGGACGAGCTCGCGCAGGTGAACCTCATCGTCCTGCCGCAGGTGTACGAGCGGTTCCGCGCGGTCGTGCGCAGCGAGCCGCTGCTGCTCGTCCGCGGCCGCTACGAGCACGCGGATCGCAACCGCAACGTCCTCGTCCGGGAACTCGTCTCCCTCGCCCCGCTCGCACGGTCGCTGACCGACGGCGCGGACGTCCATGCAGCCCTCCCGCGCGCCCACCATTTCGGGCACCGCTGAGAGCCGCCACCAACCGATCGGCCCGGCCGACGTCGAAGTTGACATCGCATCTCACTTGTGCGATAGGTCGGAGTGCCGTTGGGGCCGCATCCAGGGGGGCGGCTATTGCCGTGCGATTGGAGGATGTACATGAAGCGTGTTCTGCGTTTGCGAGCGCTCGTAGCGGCGCCGCTCCTCGCTGTGCTGTGCTTCGCGATCTCCGCTGCGGGGGCCGGCGCCGCCGGCCGCCCCACAGGCATGAAGGTCGTGGCTCCCAGGCCTCTGATCCCGCGCGGTACGACCAGGCTCGGAGCGGTCTCGCCGTCTGCGGCCGTCTCCGGAGCGGTGGTGCTGCAGCCTCGCGACGAGAGCGCGTTGAAGGGCTTCATCGCCCAGGTGACCGACAAGCATTCGCCGCTCTTCCATCACTACCTGACCCCGGGCGCATTCGCGGCGAAATTCGGCCCGACGTCCTCGAGCATCGCGGCCGTCGAGTCGCAGCTTCGGGGTGCAGGACTGACCGTGACCGGCGTCGCCCCCGACGGCCTGCTCATCGACTTCGCGGCTCCTGCGAGCCGGGTCGAGAGCGAGTTCCAGACGGGACTGGACCGCTACAAGCTCGCGAACGGCTCGACCAGACACGCACGGACCGCCCCGCTCAAGGTGCCGGCGACGATCGCGAAGTACGTGACGTCGGTCGTCGGCCTCGACACCACCGTGAGGCTTCGGCCCCTGGGCATTCCCAGCGCCGGCAAGTCGGCAAGGAGCAGCTCTCGGGCGGCGGCGGCCCCGAGCTTCACCCATCCGCCCGGCTCGCCGACCGCGTGCGCCGACGCGACTCAGGCCGCCGAGGACTTCGGTGGGCTGACCGACGACCAGGTCGCCAACGCGTACGGCGCATTCGGGCTCTACGGCGCCGGCGACACCGGCTCGGGCCAGCACATCGCAATCTACGAGCTGGAGCCGTTCGCGACGACGGACGCCCAGACGTTCGACACGTGCTACTTCGGCGCGACCCAGGCCGCCTCGATGCTCGGCCGCCGGCACACGATCAACGTGGACGGCGGCCCAGGCGTCGGACCCGGATCGGGCGAGTCGATCCTCGACATCCAGGACGTTTCCGCGTTCGCGCCGGGCGCGAACATCGACGTCTACCAGTCGCCGAACACCACGTTCGCCTCTCTCGACCTGTACGCGAAGATCGTCAACGACGACGTCGACCAGATCGTCTCGACGAGCTGGGGCTTCTGCGAGCAGGGCCTGCAGGAAGGCTCGCCGGGCGTCCAGCAGGCGGAGAACGTCATCTTCGAGCAGGCGGCGGCCCAGGGCCAGTCGGTCTTCTCGGCCTCCGGAGACGAGGGCAGCGACGACTGCAACTCGTTCGAGACGACGTCGCCGGTGTCGCCGGTCCTGTCGGTGAACGATCCCTCGAGCCAGCCGTACGTCGTGGCCACCGGCGGCACCACGATCGACAACGCGACGCAGCCCGCGCTGGAACACGTCTGGAACGACGGTCCCGTCGGCGGCGCAGCCGGCGGTGGCATCTCCGAGTCGTGGCCGATGCCGGCCTGGCAGGACAACCCCGTGGTGCAGGCCACGGGCAACTCGAGCGCCGTGACCGCCGCGAACGCCTTCGAGGCGAACGATCTGGGCGAGCCCGGCTATGCGTTCTGCAAGTCCGACAATCCCGTCGGTCCGATCGAGGACGGCTGCCGCGAGCTCCCGGACGTCAGCGCGAACGCCGACGAGTTCACCGGCGGAATCACCATCTTCGTCGCCGAGTTCGGCGGTTGGATCACGATCGGCGGGACGTCCTCGGCCGCCCCGATGTGGGCGGGAATGCTGGCGGACGTCAACGCCTCCTCGACGTGCCAGGCGAACCCTGCGACCAAGAAGGGCGTCGGCTTCGTCAACCCGCTGCTCTACTCGGTCGCGTCGAATCCGACGGCCTACAAGGCGTCGTTCAACGACATCACGACGGGGAACAACGATGCGTTCGGAGACTCGAGTCTCTTCCAGGCCGCGACCGGATACGACATGGCCTCGGGCCTCGGCACGCCGCAGCTCACCCAGCCGGGTGGCAAGGCGGGACTTGCGTTCTTCCTCTGCAGCCAGGCTCCGGCGGTCACACGGCCGACCGTGACGAACCTCAGTCCGGCCGTGGGGCTCACCTCGGCCAGCGACACGAGCGTGACGATCACGGGGACGAACTTCGAGAAGAGCGGCGTCCCGAACGTCTCGAGGATCCAGTTGGGAGACGTCGAGATCCCGGCGGCGGCGTTCACCGTCACGAGCCCCACGACGATCGACGCCGACTTCCCACCGGCCTCCGACCTCGTCCCGTCGAACGACCCGACCGACGGCGCAGGCCTGTACCAGGTGAGCGTGACGCTCACCGACGGTGAGACGAGCGCAGCCAACGTGAACACGGGATTCACGTTCGTGGACGACAACGGCTCCGCGGCGGTGCTGCCGACCGTGATCGGAGTCCACAGCTTCACCGGCACCGAGGCGGGCGGCAACACGGTCGACATCTACGGCGCCGGCTTCACCGGCGCGACCGGCGTCACCTTCGGCGGCATCGGCGTCGGTGCGGGCAACTTCACCGTGGTCCACGACTGGCTGATCCAGGCAAAGGTCCCCGCGTTCCAGAACGGGGTCACGTCCTGTGACCAGGACGGCTCGAGCTTCGACGCGGGCAACAACGCCACGAACGACATCTGCCAGACGCAGGTCGAGGTGACGACGCCCAACGGCACGAGCAACGACGCCGCGATCAAGCCGCTGTACGAAGGCGCGATCTCGTTCAACGACAACGGCGTGATCCCGGTGCCGTCGGCCGACGAACCGGCTCCGGCGTCAACCGAGTACGACTACGTACCCACGGCGACGATCACGTCGATCTCGACCACCGGCGGTCCGAACTCGCTCGCGAGCGAGGAAGGCGACTCGCTCGTCACGATCCACGGCAAGGGCTTCAACCTCGCCGCGCTCGACTGGGTCAACTTCGGCAACCCGACGCAGGCGTCGTCGCAGCAGTTCTTCAGCATCGTCAGCGAGACCGGCACGGAGATCCAGATCGACGCGCCTGGCCTCGAGACGCTGACCACCGATCCGACGACCGTCCCGGTCAGCGTGATGTCGGCGGCAGGCCTGTCGAATCAGGTGAACGCGACCTACGCCGGCATTCCCACGGTCTCGAGCGTAGTGGCGACCTCGGGGCCGACCTCGGGCACGCCGGCCGGTCCGGACACGGGCGGAACGCCGATCGAGATCGACGGCACGGGATTCGCCAGTCAGGCGACGCTCGTGGCGTTCAACGACGTCGCCACGCCGTTCTCGTTCGGCTCGCAGTTCAACTTCACGACGGTGGGCAACACGAAGATCACCACGAAGACGGTCGCGCAGAACCCGGCCATCGTCGACACCCAGGTATGCACCGTCACCGACTGCTCGACGCCCAGCTCGATCATCGGCGACACGTCGGACCTGTTCATCCTGTTCCCGCCGGGAAATCCGAAGATCGACTCCATCACCCCGAGCTCCGGGCCGGCAACGGGTGGAACCCTGGTGACGATCACCGGCGAGAACCTCGGCTGTGTGACGACCGTCTCCTTCGGCAGCGTGATGGCGGAGAACGTCTCGAACGCCGAGGCACTGCTCGACTGCGGCTCGACGAGCACGGTCACCGTGACCGCGCCCGCGGGCAAGGTCGGCACGGTTCCGGTCACGCTGTCGACGGTCGAGAGCGACGCGACCGCCGGCGTGGCGCCTGCGACAGGGTCGTTCACGTACACCCGGCCGCCGGCGCAGACCCTGACCGTCCACAGATCGGGGAACGGCTCCGGGAAGATCACGAGCTCGCCGAAGGGGATCAGCTGCCCGAAGACGTGCTCGCACAAGTTCACGTTCGGGACGTCTGTGACCCTCAAGCAAAAGGCCTCCAAGGGCTCGGCCTTCGCCGGCTGGTCGGGGGCATGCAAAGGCAAGAAGACGTGCAAGGTCACCGCGAACGAGACCCTCTCGGTGAAGGCGAAGTTCACGCTCAAGAACTGCGTCGTCCCCAAGGTCACGGGTAAGACGCTCTCCGCCGCGAAGAAGGCGCTCAAGGCGCACTTCTGCAGGGCCGGGAAGATCAAGCACGCTTCTTCGAGCAAGGTGAAGAGCGGTCACGTCGTCACGCAGAAGCCCAAGCCGGGGACCCACCTCAAGCACAACGGCAAGGTGAACCTGACCGTCAGCAAGGGCTGAATACCGAGCCGGAGGGCCCGTTCACGCGGGCCTTCCGGCTTCCGGGGTCCTTGCAGGTGTCTGCCGCGCTGCCGCGAATCGTCGTCGGGCAAGGCTTCACGACGAGGAGGTACACAGTGGACAGCACGATGCGGTATGTCGGCGGTGCGGTGGGGTTCGGCTTCGGCGCCATGTGGATGACGGTTGGGATCGGCTCCGCGATCGCCTGTCTGCTGCTGGCCGCCCTCGGGTACGGCGCGGTCTGGATGGCGGAACGGGCGCAGGCGAACGCGACTCTGCAGCGTCCGGCGATCGAAACCTTCGAGGCGGACGCCGACCTGCCCCTGACTGCCGACGAGTTCGAGCTCGAGGAAACGAGGTACGAGGAACCGTCCGAGCCGCAGCAGGCGACGAGGCCCGTCCCTGTCGGCGCCGAGGCCGACTACGGCTGGCCCACCGGCTAGCGCTATTCCGGATGCTGCCGCCGAGCGAGGCGCAGGTGCATCGGCGAGGGCAGGTTCGGCGCGACGTTGAACGCGGTGCCGACGAGCGTGAGGTGAGTGAACGCCTGGGGGAAGTTCCCCAGTAGACGCTTCGCCTTGGGGTCGTACTCCTCCGACAACAGACCGAGGTCGTTCGCAAGGCCGACGAGCCGCTCGAAGAGCTCCAGTGCGTCCTCGTGCCGACCGATCAGCTCGTAGCAGTTGGCGAGCCAGAACGAGCACGGCAGGAACGCGCCCTCACCCGGCGGCAGGCCGTCGACGCCGCCCTCCCGGCTGCGGTAGCGAAGGACGAAGCCGTCCTGCATGAGCTCCCGCTCGACCGCCTCGATCGTGCCGGCGATGCGCGGATCCGAGGCGGGGAGGAAGCCGACGAGCGGCAGCAGAAGGAGCGCCGCGTCGAGCTCCTGCGATTCGTACGACTGCGTGAACGACCCCAGCTTCTCGTCGTAGCCGCGCTCGCAGACCTCCTGGTGGATCTCGTCGCGCACCCTGCGCCATCGGTCGACGGGCCCCTCGAGGCCCTGCTCCTCGACGGTCCGCACAGCGCGGTCGAACGCCAGCCACGTCATCACCTTCGAGTGGACGAAGTGCAGCCGCTCTCCCCGGATCTCCCAAATGCCCTCGTCGGGGTCGTGCCAGGCCTCCTCCAGATGGTCGAGCACGGCGAGCTGGATCCGCCACGCCTGAGGGTCGACCCCGATCCCGCGGATGCGCGCCTGGTAGAGGGCGTCGAGCACCTCGCCGTAGACGTCGAGCTGAAGCTGCTCGCTCGCGGCGTTCCCGATCCGCACCGGCTGGGAGCCCTCGTAGCCGCTGAGCCAAGGCAGCTCGTACTCGGTCAGGCGCCGTTCGCCCGCGACGCCGTACATGATCTGGACGTCGGACGGATCGCCCGCGACCGCGCGCAGGAGCCAGCGCCGCCACGCAACCGCCTCCTCGTTGTGGTTGCCCTGGAGAAACGCGAGCAGCGTGAGGGTCGCGTCGCGGAGCCAGCAGTAGCGGTAGTCCCAGTTGCGAACGGAGCCGATCCACTCCGGCAGGGACGTCGTCGGCGCCGCGACGATGCCGCCGGTCGGGTCGTACGTGAGTGCCTTGAGGACGATCAGCGACCGGCGGACGATCGCAGCCCACTCGGGTGGCAGGTCGCACTCGCACTGCTCGCTCCACGTGCGCCAGAAGCTCTCCGTGTCGGCGAGCGCCTGCTCGGGATCGATCGCCTCGGGCACGTCCTCGTGCGACGGGAACCAGGTGAGGACGAAGGGGACGCGCTCGCCCTCGTCGACCGAGAACTCCGAGACCGTTCGCAGGTCTTCCCCGCGCGTCTCGGCGGGCGTTCGGAAGCAGAGGGCGTCCGGACCGGCGAGGGCGACACGCGTGTACTCCTCGTGCGTGCGCTTGCGCACCCAGGGGACGACCCGCCCGTAGTCGAACCGGATCGTCAGCTCCGAGCGGAGGTGGATGCGGCCCTTGACGCCCTCGACGATGCGCACCAGGTCCGGCGCCTCGCCCCGGGGCGGCATGAAGTCGATGACGCGCGCGACCCCGTCTTCGGCCGTCCACGTCGTCTCGAGGACGAGCGTGTCGTGGAGGTAGCGACGTGTGCTCGTCGCCTCGGTGGTCGGCTCGAGGAGCCAACGCCCGTGCTCGGGCGTGCCCAGCAGGGCCGCGAAGCACGCGCCGGAGTCGAAGCGTGGGAGGCACAGCCAGTCCACCGAGCCACCGCGACTGACGAGTGCGGCCGTCTGCAGGTCGCCCAGGAGCGCGTAGTCCTCGATACGGGCCATCAGCGGTTCTCGATCTCCAGGCCGAGCTCGGGCCAGCGCTTCTGGACTGCGCGGTTGAAGGAGCTCTCGTACGTCTCGGCCGCATCCTCGTCGAGCGTGCGGGCAAAGCGATCGCGCATGTCGGCGAGCGCCTCGGTCGCGGTCTCGACGGCGTCGCTGAAGTCGCCGTACAGCTCCTCTCTGTCCTCGCGGTCCGCGCCGTTGTAGGCGCGGAACCTCTCCCGGCACTCCTCGAGCAGATCCGCCTCGTCCTCCACGAAGAGGTCGAGTTGCCGCGCGATCACGTCGCGGAACGGGTCACGCCGGAGCCTCACGCGATCTCCTCGTAGACGGCGAGATGCGCCTCCGCGGCCGCGTCCCAGGTGAGCTCCGCGCGCGCCCGCCGGGCACCCTCGCGAGCCCGCTCGAGCGCCTCGTCGTCGGAGAGGAGCTCGTGCACCGCGGCCGCGAGACCGGCGACGTCTCCTGCGGGCACGACGCGGCCGGCCCCGAATCGCCGCACCGGCTCGGCGATGCCGCCGACGTCATACGCCACCGCGGGGACTCCGGCGCCGAGCGCGCGCAGGAGGGCGCCGCTCTGGTCGAGCTCGGGTCGATACGGAAAGAGGGCGACGGTCGCGTCACCGAAGGCACGGTCGATCTCGGGCTGCGGGAGGTAGCCGAGGCGCCATTCCACCTCGAGGCCGTTCGCCGCCGCGCGGTAGGGCTCGAGCGGCTCGAGCGGGTCGCCGGCGACGAGCAGCCGCGCGTCCCCCGCCTCCCGGACTGCTTCGATCGCGTCGCCGAGCCCCTTGTACGGACGGATCATCCCGAAGGCGAGCACGGTGCGGCCGTCGTCCCGGCGCTGTGGGTCGGTCGGGAACACCGGATGGGGGATGACCCGGAGCTTCGCACCGTCGACGCCGAGCTCGCCAAGCGTCTTCGCTCCGCTTTCGCTGTGCACCACGATCCGGTCGAAGCGGGCGAAGAGACGTCGCCATAGGTCGGTGCGATGCGCGGTGCGGCGGGGGAGAAGGTCGTGCGCCGTGAACACGGACGGAAGGTGCGGATGGAAGAGGAAGGCGTCGAGCTCCGGCGCTGGCATCCACTGCACGTGAAGGACGTCGGCGTGAAGACGGCGGAGTGAGGCGAGCCCGAGCGGATGCTCGGCGACCTTGATCGGCAGGCGCAGTACCGACCTCCCGAAGACTCGCGACGAGAGGGGATAGAAGAGCTCTCGGCGCCGGTATCCGGCGGGCTCCGGGGCGGCACCGAAGCGAAACCGGGAGGTCACGAGCTCGACCTCCGCGCCCGCCCGCGCCAGTGCCTCCGCGAGCTCGTGGTCGTACGGCGGCGTAAAGGCCGGAGGATCGGCGAGCAGGACGCGCACGGCCTCGTACGCTACGCCGTGGCCATGCTCGTGCGGACCTGGAACCTCTTCCACGGCAAGCCGTCGCCACCGGGGCGGCGGGCCTTCCTCCGCCAGATGATCGAGCTCGTCACCCGCGACCACCCGGACGTCGTGTGCCTGCAGGAGCTGCCGGTGTGGGCGTTGGGGCAGCTGGAGAGCTGGAGCGGGATGCACGCGGCCACCGCAGTCGCGCGGCGCCCGCTGCTCCCGGTCGGCGGACGGACCGTCACCGCACTCCACCACGGGCTGATCCGGTCCGCCTTCACGGGAGAAGGGGACGCGATCCTCACCCGCGGCCCCGCGCGCGACCTCGGCGAGCAGGTCGTGGGCGAGGCGAAGCTGCGCCGCATCGCTCACGCCGTCGAGCTCGAGGGTGTGGGCGTCACGGTGGTGAACTTCCACATCGACGGCGACCGTGAGCAGTTCGATCGCGTCCTCGCGCTCGCGCCCGGGCGGTCGATCGTCGCGGGCGACGCGAATCTGGTGTCGCCGGTGGCAGACGGGTTCTCGCCTCCGCTCGCCGGCAGCATCGACCAGATCTTCGTGCGCGGGCTGACGCTGCGCGACGGCCCTTCCGCGTGGCCGCTCGAACGGCGCACCCTCGACGGCCACGTGTTGTCGGATCACGCACCGGTCGAGGTGGTCGTCGAGTGACCTTCGAGGAGGCCCGGGCTCAGTTCCCGGTGCTGGAGCGCGTTGCCTACCTCAACGCCGGCTCGATCGGCCCGCTGCCGAGGGCGGTCGTCGGAGCGATGCAGGCGCGGCTCGAGCGCGATCTGGTGGAGGGAAGAGCCGGCACCGCGTATATCGAGGAGGTCGTGGAGATGCGGGAGCGGCTCCGGGGAGCGCTCGCGGCGGTGCTGGAAACCGAGACGGAGCTCGTGGCGCTCACCGACTCCACGACGCGAGGCTGCCAGGTCGTCGTCGCCGGGCTCGGCCTCGGAACAGGCGACGAGGTGGTCACCAGCGACGAGGAGCACTTCGGCCTGCTTGGACAGCTTCATGCAAGCGGCGCCCGCGTGGTCGTGGCGGAGGCCGACGAGGACGCGCTGCTCGCGGCCGTGACGCCGCGAACGCGGCTGATCGCCGTCTCGCACGTCCTCTGGACGACGGGACGCATGCTCGACCTCGCACGACTGCGGCGTCCGGACGGTCCGCCGCTCCTCGTGGACGGCGCGCAGTCCGCGGGCGCGATTCCCGTCGATCTCCGCGGCGCCGACTTTTACACCGTCTCGGCACACAAGTGGTTGTGCGGCCCCGAGCCCTCCGGTGCACTGTTCGTGCGCGACCCCGAGCGGCTGCGCGTGGCGCTTCCGAGCGCCTTCTCGCCCGAGAGCCACGACGAGCCCGACGGCTCGTTCGTCCCGAAGGACGGCGCACGAAGGTTCGACTCCGGCTGGATCGGCGCACCCGCGCTCGAGGGCCTCGAGGCGGCACTCGCGGTGCATCCGGAGTGGCGCTACGAGGCGGCCGCGAAGGCAGCCGCGCGGTGCCGGGAGCTGCTCGCGCCGCTGGTCGACGTCGTGACACCGCCGGGCCAGTCGACGCTCGTCTCCTTCCGTCCGCCCGGCGATCCCACGGAGCTCGTCGCCGCGCTCACCGACCGGGAGGTGCTCGTCCGCGAGCTACCGGGCCGCAACCTCATCCGCGTCTCGTGCGGGTGGTGGACGAGCGAGGATGACCTCCGCCGCCTCGTCGAAGGGCTAGCCGGGTAGGCCGAGCTCGGTCGCAATCGGCTGCATCGCCGCCACGACGGTACGGATGTGGTCGTCGAGCTCGACGCCGAGCACCTCCGCGCCCTTGTAGACGTCTTCACGGTGGACACCGGCCGCGAAGGACGGCTGCTTGAGCTTCTTCTTGACCGACTTCGGCTCGAGCCCCTCGAGCCCGGTGGGGCGGACGAGGGCGCACGCGTGGACGAAGCCGGAAAGCTCGTCGCAGGCGAAAAGCGCCTTCTTCAACGGCGTGTCGCGCGGCAGGCCGAGGTGCTCCGCATGCGAGAGCACCGTCTCGACGATCTCCTCGGGATAGCCCTCCTCGCGCAGGATCGGAGCGCCGTCCTGCGGATGCTTGTCGAGGGTGGGGTGCATCTCGTAGTCGAAGTCGTGCAGGAGAGCGGCCACGCGCCAGCGCTCCTCGTCCTCGCCGAACTTGCTCGCATACGCCGCCGTCGACGCCTCGACCGCGAGCGCGTGCCGCAGCAGCGACTCGCTCGTCGTGTAGCGCGTGAGCGTCTCCCATGCCTGTTCGCGAGTGGGCTCCAAGGGCCCGGCTATCCTAGCCCGGCATGTCGGTCACGACGGCGCCGCAGGCCCTTGTCATCGAGGGCGGAAACCCCCTCCACGGGCGCATCCGCGCCTCCGGAAACAAGAACGGCGCGCTGCCGATCATCGCCTCGTGCCTGCTCGCCGACGATCCGGTGACGCTCTCGAACATCCCGCGCATCCGTGACGTCGAGACGATGCTCGAGCTGCTCTGCGCCACGGGCGCGAGCGCCGAGTGGACGGGGCCGAACGAGGTTCGGGTCGATCCGCGGGGGCTCTCGTCGTACGAGGTGGACCCGGTCCTGGCCGAGCGGATCAGAGCCTCGTTCCTCCTCGCGGGCCCGTTGCTCGCACGACTCGGCCGGGCGAGCGTGCCGCCGCCGGGAGGGGACGTGATCGGCCGGCGCCGGCTCGATCCGCACATCCACGCCCTCCAGCGGCTCGGCACGAAGATCGAGATCGAGAGCCGCTATGACATGACGACGGAGGGGCTGCGCGGCGCGGAGATCTTCCTCGACGAGGCGAGCGTGATGGCAACCGAGAACACGGTGATGGCGGCCGTGCTCACGCCCGGCGAGACCACGATCGGAAACGCCGCCTGCGAGCCGCACGTGCAGGACCTCTGCCGCTTCCTCGTCTCGCTCGGCGCGGAGATCGAGGGCATCGAGTCGAACGTCCTGCGGATCCGCGGCGTCGAAAGGCTGAAGGGAGGCGAGTGGGCGATCGCCCCCGAGCACATCGAGGTCGGAAGCTTCATCGGCCTGGCCGCCGTCACGAACAGCGACCTCACGATCGACGCCGTCGTGCCCCACGACATGATCTCGATCCTCACCGCGTTCGCCCGCCTCGGAGTCGAGGTGGAGCTCGGCGACGACTGGCTGCGGGTCCCGCCGCAGCAGGAGCTCGTGATCCAGAACGACCTCGGCGACCAGGTGCCGAAGATCGAGGACGGCCCGTGGCCGGCGTTCCCGGCGGATCTCACGTCGATCGCCGTCGCGGTGGCGACGCAGGCGTGGGGGACGATCCTCGTCTTCGAGAAGATGTTCGAGAACCGGCTGTTCTTCGTGGACAAGCTCGTCTCGATGGGCGCGCGGATCATCGTCTGCGACCCGCACCGCGTCGTCGTCAGCGGACCGTCCCGGCTCTACGGCCAGCGACTGACGAGCCCGGACATCCGGGCGGGAATGGCGATGCTGATCGCCGCGCTGTGCGCGAACGGCCGCTCCGTGATCGGCAACGTCGGCGAGATCGACCGCGGCTACGAGCGGATCGACGACCGCCTCCGCGCGGTCGGCGCGCAGATCGAGCGCGTCGAGGCATAAGCGGCGGAGCTACGCTCAGAAGGATGAGCGAGCAAGCTGCGGCGGGGGTGCGCGTCAACGTCTACGGGCACGGGGAGGCGATGGTCGAGACGGGATTGCCCGTCCTGAACCAGCTCCTCACGCGCCTGGCCGAGACCGCCCGGTTCGACCTCGTCCTCGACATCGAGCCCGGGGATACGGAGGCCGAGGTCGAGGCAGCGGCGGCGGCGATCGGTCATGCACTGGCTGGGCCGCTGCGAGCGGAAGGCGCGCGCGGGCACGGCGCCGCCGCGATGATCTCGGCCGAAGCGCTCGCGTCCGTCGTTCTCGAGACGAGCGACGAGCCGCTCCTCGTCACCAACGTCGACCTGACGCAGGCGCGCATCGGCGGGCTCGGTACCGACGTCGCGCGGCGCTTCCTCGAGGTGCTGGCAGAGAACGCGGGGCTCGTCCTGCACGTGCGGCTCCTGAACGGCACCGACAGCGCCCACGTGCTCGAGGCGATCTTCAAGGGGCTGGGCGCCGCGCTGGCCGAGGCCTGCGAGAGACAGGAGGCACGATGAGCGACAAGACCGTCGTCCGCACCGAGGCGGCCCCCGCGCCGTTCCAGGGGGCGCCCTACTCGCAGGCGGTCGCGGCGGGCGGCTTCGTCTTCGTCTCCGGCCAGCTCGGCCTCAAGCCGGGAGACACGGCGATCTCGGGCGGGATCTCCGAACAGACCGAGCAGGTCTTCGCGAACCTGAAGGCGATCCTCGAGGAGGCGGGCTCCGGACTCGGCCGGCTCGTGAAGACGACCGTCTTCCTCCAGCGCCTCGACGACTTCCACGCGATGAACGACGTGTACACGAAGCACGTCGGCGAGCAGCCGCCGGCGCGCGCGACCGTCGAGGTCGCACAGCTCCCGTCCGGCGCGCTCGTCGAGATCGAAGCGATAGCGCTCGTCTAGCCGGGCGGCTTCAGCGCCCGCAGATGGAGGAAGATCGGGATGCGGCGCCAACGCGGGCTGTGCTCGCCGGTGAATGCGGAGTCCGGGAGAGCGGGCTCGCGAAGGCGGTCGATCACGAGCCCGTTCGCGGCGAGAGCATCGATGTAGGCGTGCAGTGGGCGGTGCCTGCTCACGAAGCGCATGGCCAGACCGTCGCGCTCGAATGTGTTGTCGGTGACCGACTCGTCGAGATAGGAGCCCTCGATCACGAACGGGCTCGTCGCGGTACGCGCCTCGAAGGCGCCCGCCGAGCTGAGCGGATGGACGATGGCGAGGCAGAGACGGCCGCCGGGAGCGAGGACGCGCGCGGACTCGCGAATTGCGCCGTCGAGATCGTCCACGTCCTGGAAGGACATGAATGCAACCACGAGCCCTGCCGAGGCGTCGGCGAACGGCAGATCGGCCGCGTTCGCCAGGTGCAGCTCCATCTCCGGGGCGGCTTCACGCGCTGCCGCGAGCATCGTGGGCGACGCGTCGACGCCGGCGACATCGTGCCCGAGCGCGGCGAGGTCCCTGGCGAGCCGACCCTCACCGCAGCCGATGTCCAGCGCCCGCCCCGAGGGCGGCGGCACGAGCTCCAGGAAGAGGTCTCGGTGGAACAGCCAGTAGCTGTCGTGGCCGGGCTCTCGCGCCCAGGCGATCCACGCCGCAGCGTTCTCCTCCCATGCTTCGCTCAGCTCGCCCACGGCCTCGACTCTAGACGGGCAAGAATGGCCGGATGCGCCAGGAGATCGAGGACTACGTCCGCTCGCTGGGACTGGACGCCTACCTCGTCGGCGGCGCTGTCCGCGACGAGCTGCTCGGCCTCGAGTCGAAGGACGCGGACTTCCTCGTGCCGGGCGTCGACACGGAAGGCCTCCGGGCGGCGCTCGCTTCGCACGGACGCGTCGAGGATCTCGTCGTCGCCGACCGGCTCGTCGGCGTCCGGTTCCACCCGCGCAACGGGCGGATCCGGCAGCTGACCCGGGCCGGGATCGAGTTCGCGCCGCCGCGCAAGGAGGTCTCGACCGGCCCCGGCCGGCACGACTTCGAGATCGTCGCCGACCCGTCGCTCTCGATCGAGGACGACATGCGCCGTCGCGACTTCACCGTCAATGCGATGGCCCGCCGGCTGGAGACCGGAGAGCTCGTCGACCCGCTCGACGGGCGGGCCGACCTCGAAGCGCGCCGCCTGCGCACGGTGTCGCCGCAGAGCTTCCGCGAGGATCCGCTGCGGCTCGTCCGCGCTCTCCGCTTCGTCTCGCAGCTCGGCTTCGAGCCGGACGAGGAGCTGCTCGCCCAGATGCGCGAGGAGGCGCCGGCGGTGAAGCTCGTCTCGGGCGAGCGCATCGGCGGCGGCCTCGCGGCGGACGGGATGGGCGAGCTGTCTCGGCTCCTGCTCGGCGCGGAGCCCGCCCGCGCGCTGCGGCTGGCGCGCGACACCGGAGTCCTCGTCGAGCTCCTGCCCGAGTTCGGCCCGGCGGTCGGCTTCGACCAGGAGAGCCGCTACCACGACCTCACCGTCGACGAGCACACGTTCGCAGTCGTGCAGGCCGCGGCGGACAAGGGCTTCGCGCTGCAGGTTCGGCTGGCGGCCCTCTTCCACGATCTCGGCAAGCCGGTCGTCGGCTGGCGCGGACGCGACGGGAGGCTGCACTACTACGCGAAGCCCGGCTCCGCCGCGCACGGGCACGATCAGGTCGGCGCAGACCTTGCGGCCGGAGCCCTGCTTCGGCTGCGGTATCCGAACGCGCTGCGAAAGCGCGTCGTCCGGATCGTGCGCCGCCACATGTTCCAGCCCGGGAAGGGCGACGCCCGGCGCGCGCGGCGCTTCCTCTATCGGAACGGCGACGAGCTCGCCTTCGATCTCCTCGACCACAAGCACGCCGACCTGCTCGGCAAGCGCGGCACCGAGGGAGAGCCGCCGCCGGTCGGCGAGATCGACGCGCTCCTCCGCTTCCGCAAGGTGGTCGAGGAGGAGCTGTCGAGCCCGCACAGGCTGCGCGACCTCGCGATCGACGGGAACGATCTGATCGAGCTCGGCTTCCGGTCGAGCCCCCAGCTGGGCCGCATCCTCCACGACCTCCTCGAGGCCGTCGTCGAGGAGCCCGGCCTCAACACGCGAGAGCAGTTGCTCGCGCGCGCGAAGGAACGGCTTTGATCCCCTGGGAGATCGACGGCTACGAGGTCGACTTCACGACCCGGGTCGGCGGCGTGAGCGAAGGCCCGTTTGCGTCGCTCAACCTGGGCCGCAAGAGCGGCGACCTCGTCGAGCGCGCCGACGAGAACCGGCGCATCGCCTGCGAGGCGATCGGAGCCGACCTGGACAAGCTCGCGCTCAACTACCAGGTGCACTCGACCCGCGTGCTCGAGGCAGTCCCGGCGATGCGCGACGAGCAGGCGGACGGTCTGTGGACCGACCAGCCGGGCCTGCCGATCCTGGCCATGTCCGCCGACTGCCTGCCGCTTGCGCTTGCGCGCATCGCCGGGGACAGGCCCGCCGTCGCCGTCCTCCACGTCGGCTGGCGGGGCCTGCTCGCGGGCATCGTCGCGGCCGGGGCGAACGCACTCGGCAGCGGCAAGCTCGCGGCGGCGATCGGGCCGGGCATCGGGCCGTGCTGCTACGAGGTGGGGGAGGAGGTCGCGACTCCCTTCCGCGACCGCTTTGGCGACGACGTCGTACGTGAGGGCCGTCTCGACCTCTGGACGAGCGCCGAGCGTGCGCTCCGCGCCGCCGGGGTCGAGGACATCCGTCGCTTCGACCGCTGCACCTCCTGCGAGCCGGAGACGTTCTTCTCGCACCGGCGCGACAACGGCCGCACCGGCCGGCAGGGAGTGATCGCGTATGTCACCGGCTGAGATCCGCGAGCGCTACGAGCGCATCCGCGAGGAGGTCGGAGCCGGGGTCACGATCGTCGCCGCGACGAAGTACGTCTCGACGGGAGACATGGGAGCGCTCGCAAAGGCCGGTGTCGAGGTGGTCGGCGAAAACCGCGCACAGGATCTGCAGGCCAAGCACCGCAGCTACGGCGACGCCTTCCGCTGGCACTTCATCGGCCACCTGCAGAGCCGCAAGGCGCCGCTCGTGAGCTCGCTCTGCGAGCTCTGCCACTCGCTCGCCTCCGAGTCGGCGGCGAGGAAGCTCACCATCCCGGCGCTCGTCGAGGTCAACCTCTCCGCCGAGCCGACGAAGTCCGGCGTGGCTCCCGACGAGCTGCCTGCGCTGCTCGCGGCCTACCCCGACGTTCGCGGGCTGATGACCATGCCGCCCGCGACCGGCGATCCCGAGGCGTCGCGCCCCTACTTCCGCCGCCTGCGGGAGCTCGCCGAGCAGCACGGGCTGCGCGAACTCTCGATGGGGACGAGCCAGGACTACCGGGTCGCGGCCGAGGAAGGGGCGACCTACGTCCGGGTCGGCTCAGTCCTGTGGCAGCGCTAACATCGGCGGCGCCATGGCGCTTTCCGACGTCTGGGCCCGTACCCTCGTCTACTTCGGCATCGCCGAGGAAGAGGACTGGGACGAGGACGGCTATCTCACCGAGGACGAGCTCGCCGAGGACCACGACCGCGCGAACGTGCGCAGGCTGCCGGCGCGTCGCTCGCGGCAGAACTACGACGACGACTGGACGGATCCCGAGCCCGGGGACGCGCAGCGCACGAGCATCCTGCGCCCGCGCGGCGAGTCGCGCCGCGTGCGCCAGCTCGAGCCGGTGCGCGGCCCCGCCACCTCGCGCGTGCACCTCATCGTCCCGCGCAGCTTCAACGACGCCCAGCAGCTCGCCGACCGCTTCAAGGACGGCGTCCCGGTGATCCTCAACCTCCAGTCGGCGGACTCCGAGCTCTCGAAGCGGCTGATCGACTTCGCGAGCGGGCTCACGTACGCGCTCGACGGGGGGATGCAGCGGATCGCCGACAAGGTCTTCCTCCTCACGCCGCCCGACGTCGAGCTGTCGGCCGAGGACCGCGCGCGGATGCTCGAGCGCGGCTTCTTCAACCAGGCCTAGCCACCTACAGGAAAGGCAACGCAGGGCGCGAAGCATGGACGAATGGGCGTCTCGGCCAGTCTGATCGTGCCGCTAGGCGACGTGGTCTCGAGCATCACCACGTTCCTCTACGCGTTCACGTTCGTCTACACCCTCACGATCTTCCTCTACATCCTCACGAGCTGGTTGCGGCTGCCGTACTCGCCCACGCTGAACCGGATCCAGCGCTTTCTGTACGACGTCTGCGAGCCGTACCTGCGGATCTTCCGGCGCTTCCTGCCCTCGTTCGGAGGGCTCGACCTGTCGCCGATGGTCGCGGTGATCGTGCTCTGGGTCGTCGAGCAGATCGTCGTAGAGCTCATCAACAACTACGCCTGAGGAGAGACGACATGGCACTCACACCGGTCGAGATCAGACACCTGAAGCCACCACATACGACCTTCCGCGGCTATCGCACCACGGCCACCGACCACCTGCTCGAGGAGATCGCCTCGAGCTTCGAGGACGTCTGGCGGGAGCGCGCCGACCTCGCCGACAAGGTCGAGCAGCTCGAGGCCGACCTCGTTCGCTACCGCGAGCTCGAGAGCCTCCTCCGCACGACGCTCGTCTCGGCCGAGCAGGCGTCGGGAGAGATGCGAGACCAGGCGCGGCGCGAGGCGGCGGTCATCCTCAGCGAGGCGCACGGCGAGGCGCGTCAGATCCAGCGGCACGCGTTCTCCGAGAACGAGCGGCTGGCTCACGAGTCGCGGCGGCTGCGGGCACAGCTGCAGGATGCGCTTTCGGCTCTCGTCGACGACGAGACGGCAGCCGTCGAGGACGGGGAGCCGCCGTCGCCTGCCGGGGACGCCGAGGAAGAACGCAGCTGGTACGGCTACCCGAGCGAGCCGACGGAGCAGACGGCGGACGCTGCGTAAGCCTCATCGCACCTAGCCGGACGTAAAATGCGCGCATGACGGCCGAGACGACGCGTCTGCGCGTGCGTGTGAGCCCCGGCGCGAGCCGGACGACGCTCGTGGGGCGACACGGCGATGCCTGGAAGGTGCGTGTCACCGAGGCCCCCGAGCGCGGGCGCGCGAACGAGGCCGTCCTCCGCCTCCTCGCCGACACGCTCGCCCTGCCTCGCACGGCTGTGACACTTGTTTCGGGCCACGGCGGCCGGGAGAAGATCGTGGAGCTCACCGGGGTCGGGCCGGCGCTGATCGAGCGTCGCCTCGCCTCCGCAACTGCAGGCGACCGGGGACGCAAGGAGAGGCGGTGACGAGCATCGACACCGGGCAGTTCCGCGACGCCCTGCTCGACGAGCGCCGGCGGGTCGAGCACGCGCTGGCGTCGCTCCGCCAGGAGCATGCAGGCTCCCTCGACGAAGAGGTCGACGAGACCGCCGCCACGAACGACAACCACCCCGCCGAGACGGCCACCGCAACCCTCGGCCGCGAGATCGACTACACGCTGGGCGACAACGCCGAGCAGGTCATCTCCGCGATCGACGCCGCCCTCGCCCGCCTCGAGGTGGGGACGTATGGGACGTGCGTCAGTTGTGGCAGCGACATCCCCCTCGAGCGGCTCGAGGCGAATCCCTGGGCTGCTCTCTGCATCGACTGCAAGCGCAAAGCCGAGGGAGGGTGAACGAGCCCGTACGGCAACTCGAGGTGCGGGTCGGCTCGGCGACCGACGCCTTGACACCGCTCTCGCGCGTGAGCCGCTCGTTCGCGGCGACGCGGCTGCAGTGGGTCGCGCTCGCGGCGATCGCGCTCGCGGCCGTCGTCGTCGACCAGGTGACGAAGCACGTCGTCGTCGGCAGTCTCCGGCTCGGCGAGGGCGTCCACGTCGTCGGCCCGTTCACGATCAGGCACGTCGAGAACTCCGGCATCGCCTTCGGCTTCTTCTCGAACGCGACGGCCGCCGTCATCGTCGTCACCGCGATCGCGATCGGCTGGATGCTCGCCTACTTCGCGCGGTCCGGCGCCCGCCACCCTGTTCTGCCGGTCGCGCTCGGCCTCGTGATCGGGGGCAGCGTCTCGAACCTCGCCGACCGGGTGCGGCTCGGCTTCGTCACCGACTTTCTCGACGTCCGCTACTGGCCGGCCTTCAACGTCGCGGACAGCTGCATCGTGATCGGAGTGGGAATCCTGCTCGCGGCGCTGCTCCTCGCCGAGCGGGAGCCGCCAGCGCCGCAAGGGCTGGAGGCGTCGCCGGCAAAGCCGGTGACGCCCGGCCGGAAGCCCTCGCGCCTTCGGCGCGAAGGCGACAGCGCGCCGCCCAAGCGCTGAAGCGGTTCGTCGTCCCACAGGAGGCCGCGGGAGAGCGGCTGGACCGCTACCTCGCCGGGTTGCCCGAGGTCGACTCGCGGGCCGCGGCAGAGCGGCTGCTGGAGGCCGGCGCCGTGCTCGTGGACGGGGAGGCTCGGGCGAAGAGCCACAAGCTCGCGGGTGGGGAGGAGATCGCGATCGAGCCTCCGCCCCCGGCTGCCGCCGAGCCCGAGGTCGCCCTACCGGAGCTCACGATCGTCTACGAGGACGAGCACCTCCTCGTCGTCGACAAGCCCGCCGGAGTGGTGGTGCACCCGGCTCCCGGACATGCGGGTGGCACGCTCGCGCAGGCTCTTGCCGCGGCTGGCGCCGCGGGCGGGGAGGAGGACCGTCGCGGGATCGTCCACCGCATCGACCGCGATACCTCCGGCCTGCTCGTCGTCGCACGTTCGCCGGAGGCGTACGAGCAGCTGCAGCGGCTGGTGACGCGCCGTGCGTTGACGCGCGAGTACCTCGCGCTCGTCGCGGGCCGGCCGCAATCGCGGCGAGGGACGATCGACGCGCCGATCGGCCGCGACCGGCACGACCGGCTCCGCCACTCGCTCGACACCGACTCCCCCCGCGCAGCCGTGACCCACTTCGAGCTCGAGGAACTGCTGCCGCAACACACGCTGCTGCGGGTGCGGCTCGAGACGGGCCGGACGCACCAGATCCGCGTGCATCTCGCGGCGATCGACCTCCCCGTCGCGGGCGACCCGACCTACGGCACCAGAGGAGACCTGGGGCTCGAACGGCAGTTCCTCCACGCGGCGCGGCTCGCGTTCGAGCACCCGATCACCGGGGACGCGGTGGATGTCTCCTCGCCGCTGCCGCCGGACCTCGCCGCTGCGCTCGCGGCGGCCCGCAGCTAACCTTCCGGCGTCTCTGTCCCTACTCCCCGGCGGCCCAGCCGCGGCGCGGGTGCCTCCTCCTAGCGGGAGGTGCGCCTCGACTCCGCCGGTGCACGACCAAAAAACGAATCCGGAAGGAGCTCCGATGTCAGTTTCCACTGGGTCAGTTTCGACTGAGCCGGCCTCGACGGGCGCTGTGAGCATGCGCGACCTGCTGGAGGCCGGAGTCCACTTCGGCCACCAGACACGACGCTGGAACCCGAAGATGCGCCGCTTCATCTTCGCCGAGCGCGGCGGCATCTACATCATCGACCTCACGCAGACGGCGGAGCGGCTCGACGAGGCACAGCAGTTCCTCCGCAACGTCGCGGAGCGCGGCGGCACCGTCCTCTTCGTCGGCACGAAGAAGCAGGCGCAGGACGCCGTCGAAGGCGAGGCGAAGCGCGTCGGCATGCCGTACGTCAACCACCGCTGGCTCGGCGGCCTGCTCACCAACTGGCGCACGATGGCCGACCGCATCGACCGGCTGCACGAGATGCGGCGCCTGCGGGACGAGGGTCAGATGGAGCTCCTGCCCGCGAAGGAGCGGATCGCGATGGCCGGCGAGCTCGAGAAGCTCGAGGCGAACCTCGGCGGCGTCGCAGACATGCGCCGCCAGCCCGACGCCGTCGTGATCGTCGATCTGAAGAAGGAGGCGCTCGCCGTGCGCGAGGCGCGCCGGCTCGGGGTCCCGGTCGTGGCGCTCGTCGACACGAACTGCGACCCCGACGAGGCCGACTACGTCATCCCCGGCAACGACGACGCGATCCGCTCGTGCAACCTCGTGGTGCATGCGCTCGCCGAGGCGGTCTCGGCGGGGAAGCAGAAGGTCTCGGCGCAGGAACTGCAGCAGGCGCAGGAGACACCCGCAGCGGCCGAGGAGAGCGCTCCCGAGGACGACGTCGAGGACGTCTCGGCCGGCGAGACGATCGAGCCGGCCACCGAGGGCGAGTCCGTTCCGGTCCCGACGGGCGAAGACCCGGCCAAGGAGGGCGCGGAGGAGACGAAGCGGTCCGCGGCAGCGCTCGGCGATCCCACCCGTGGCACAGAGGGGGAGGAGGCCTGATGGCAGCGGAGATCTCGGCTCAGCTCGTCCGCGAGCTCCGCGACCGCACGGGGGCGGGGATGATGGACTGCAAGCGCGCGCTCCAGGAGACGAACGGCGACATCGAGGCCGCCGTCGTCCTGCTGCGCGAGCAGGGCATGGCTCAGGCGCAGAAGCGCGCCGATCGCGCGACGACCGAAGGCAAGGTCGGGTACCGGGTCCCCGACGACGGATCCAGGGGAACCATGGTCGCCGTCGGTTGCGAGACAGAGCCCGTCTCCAACAACGACGAGTTCCTCGCCTATGCGAAGAAGGTGCTGGATCTCGTCGAGGCGAAGGGCGTCGGCGCCGAGAGCGAGCTCGAGGCCGAGCGCGTGGAGTTGACGGCGAAGCTCGGCGAGAACATCGCCGTCGTCGGCGGCGCACGCTTCGAGGCGGTCGAAGGCGGCATCGTCTCCGCCTATGCACACCCCCCGGCGAACAAGCTCGGCGTCCTTGTCCAGACACGCGGCGGCGACGCGGAGCTCGCCCGCCAGCTCGCGATGCACATCTCGTGGTCGGATCCACGCTGGATCGGCCGCGAGGACGTGCCGGAGGATCTCGTCGCCGCAGAGCGGGACATCTACCTGAACTCGGCGGAGGTGCAGTCGAAGCCCGAGCAGGCGCGTGAGAAGATCGTCACCGGCATGCTCGACAAGCGCTTCTTTGCGGAGCGGGGCGGGGTGCTCGCCGACCAGCCGTGGATCCACGACGGCTCGCTCACCGTCGGCAAGGTGCTCGCCGACGCGGGAGCCGAGGTGCTCGAGTTCGAGCGGTTCTCGCTGGCGGGATGACCGCGCAAACGGAGACCGAGGCCGGCGCCACGCACCACCCGCCCGCGTTCCGCCGGGTGTTGCTCAAGCTCTCGGGGGAGGCGCTCATGGGCGAGCGCGAGTATGGGATCGACCCCGACGTGACGCGGGCGCTGGCGAAAGAGGTCGCCGGCATCCGCAACGAGGGCGTCGACATCGCGCTCGTGGTGGGCGGCGGGAACTTCTACCGCGGCCTCGCAGCGGCGGCCGAGAGCGGCATGGACCGCGCCACCGCCGACTACGCCGGCATGCTCGCGACGCTTCTCAATGCGCTCGCGCTGCAGGATGCGCTCGAGCGGGAGGGAGCCGTCACGCGCGTCATGTCCGCGCTCGAGGTCTCGGAGGTGGCGGAGCCGTACATCCGGCGCCGTGCGATCCGGCACCTCGAGAAGGGCCGCGTCGTCATCTTCGCGGCCGGCACCGGGAACCCGTTCTTCACCACGGACACGGCGGCGGCGCTGCGCGCGCTCGAGATGGGCGCCGACGCGATCCTGATGGCGAAGCACGGCATCAAGGGCGTGTACGACGGCGATCCGAGGCAGGTGTCCGACGCGGAGTTCCTGCCGCGGATCACGCACCTCGAGGCGATCGAGCGCGGGCTGAAGGTCATGGACACGACCGCTCTCTCCCTCTGCATGGACAACCGCCTCACCATCCACGTCTTCGAGCTCGCCGACGGCAACGTCGCGCGCGTCGTCGCGGGCGAGGAGGTCGGGACGATCATCGCGACTGATGCCGGAAGCGGCGGCGGAGAAGCCGCCGCCGCCCGGCGAGAAGACCGCGCCGCCTCCGGCGGCGCCCGGGACAAGGAGAACTGAGATGGCGACCGCGGAAGAGATGATCAAAGGCGCCCAGGACAAGATGGTCAAGTCGGTCGAGCACGCGCGGGCGGAGTTCGCAACGGTCCGCACCGGTCGCGCTTCGGCGTCCCTCCTCGACCGCATCGAGGTCGACTACTACGGCACCCAGACGCCGCTGCGCCAGCTTTCCACGATCAACGTCCCCGAGCCGCGCATGCTCACCGTGCAGCCGTTCGACCCGAGCTCGATTCGCTCGATCGAGAAGGCGATCCAGGAGTCGGATCTCGGCCTCACGCCGTCGAACGACGGCAAGCTGATCCGGCTGCCGATTCCCCAGCTCACCGAGGAGCGGCGGAAAGAGCTCGTGAAGGTCGTGCGCAACATGGCCGAGGAGCATCGAGTCGCCGTCCGCGAGATCCGGCGCGACGCGATGCGGCACCTGAAGGAGCTCGTCGACAAGGGCGAGGTCGGCGCCGACGACGAGCATCGCGCCGAGGGTCGCGTCCAGGAGCTGACGGACGAGCACACGAAGCAGATCGACGAGCTCGTCAAGCACAAGGAAGCGGAGGTGATGGAGGTCTAGTGCCCCGCCCGGCGACAGTCAGGGCGCCTCTGCCCCCTGCAAAGCGTCGCGACTCCTCGCTCCCGCGCCTTCGGCACGTCCGCTCGTCGGTTGGCTTCGCCGGCTGCGGCGTCCTCGGTCGCCCCGATAGCCTCGGCTATCGAGGCTTCCTGCGTCCTTGCCTCGCTCGCTTTTCGCGGCCAGAGACGCGAGACCGTCACCGAGCGGGGCACGCGTGACCTCCGTGCCCGGCACCGGCACCGACGTCAGCCCCGAGGAGCACCTTCCCGAGGTCGTCCACGCGGTCGCGATCATCATGGACGGCAGCGGACGCTGGGCGGCGGAGCACGGAGTCTCGGTCGCCGACGGCCACCGCGCGGGGTCACGCGCGCTGCGTCCCGTCGTCGAGACGGCGATAGACCTCGGCATCGAGTCGCTCGCGGTCTACGCCTTCTCGACCGAGAACTGGGGTCGGCCCGTCGAGGAGGTCGAAGCGCTGATGGAGATCTTCGGCGAGACGATCGAGCGGGAGCTCGAAGACCTAGCCGCGCAGGGTGTCCGCTGCCGGTTCGTCGGCCGCCGCGACCGCGCACCCGACTGGCTGCGGGCGAAGATGGACCGGCTCGAAGCCGTGACGGCGGACCAGTCGAGGCTCCAGCTCTGGATCGCCTTCGACTACGGCGGCCGCGCCGAGCTGGTCGACGCCGCCCGCCGGCTGCTCGAAAGCGGCGCGGATCCCGACCTGCTCGACGAGGCCGCGCTCGCCGCGCACCTCTACGAGCCCGAGATGCCGGACCCCGACCTCGTGATCCGAACCTCCGGCGAGCGCCGCATCTCGAACTTCCTCCTCTGGCAGTCCGCGTACGCCGAATACGTCTTCACCGACACGCTCTGGCCCGACTTCGGGCCGGAGGAGCTCCGGAACGCAAGCGAGGAGTACGCAAACCGGCGCCGTCGATTCGGCGGTCGATGACGTTGCCGGCCTCGGGCTCGTGACCAATTTCGCGTCTCGTCTCGTGGTCGCGGCGGTCGGCCTGCCGCTTGTGCTCGGCATGTTGTGGCTCGGCGGCTGGTGGCTCTTCACGATTCTCGCCGTCGCCGCCTGGATCGGCGTGCACGAGTTCGTGACGACGGCGCGGCCCCTGCGACCGCTTGCGCCGGCCGTCTATGCCGGGGTGCTCCTCGCGCTCCTCGGCGCGCGCATGGGCGGCGCTGTATGGCTGCTCGGCGGTTTCCTCGCCACCTTCGTCTTCGCCTTCGTCCTGCACGTGCTCTCGAGCACGCGTGCGCCAACCACGGCGGCCGTCGGCTCGACGATTCTGGGGTCGGCTTGGATCGGGCTCGGTCTCGGTTTCCTGCTGTTGCTGCGCCAGTTGCCCGACCACGGCCGGTTGATCTCCTTCACCGTCGTGCTCGCGGCGTGGGCGGCGGCTACGTTCGCGTACTTCGGCGGCCGCATGCTGGGGCGTCACAAGCTCGCGCCGCGCCTGTCGCCGGGCAAGTCGTGGGAGGGCCTGCTCGTCGGAGCCGCTGCCGGGATCTTCGTGGCCTTCATCGCCCTCTACGACACGCGCGACAAATATCTGAGCGTCTGGCAGGCGATCGTGCTCGGCCTCGTGATCGTGCTCGCCGAGCTCATGGGCGATCTGTTCGAGTCGTCGTTGAAGCGAGATCTCGAGGTGAAGGACACCGGGAGGCTCCTCGGCGGCCACGGCGGCATGCTCGACCGGATCGACGGCCTGCTCTTCGCTGCGCCGGCTGCGTACTTTCTCGTGCTCGCGTTCCTCTAGCGAGCTGCGACTCCCTACACTTGGCGGGTGAAGCGCGTCGCGCTGCTGGGGGCAACGGGCTCGATCGGCCGCCAGGCGATCGAGATCGTCGAGGGGCATCCGGAGCTCGAGCTCTGCGCCGCCGCCTCGGGATCGACGCCGCTCGACGACGTGGATGCGCCGCTGAAGCAGCTCGGCGGCGACCTGACGGAGTTGCTCGAGCTCGCGCAGCCCGACATCGTGCTCAACGCCGTCGTCGGCTTCGCGGGAGTGCACGCGACGCTCTGGGCACTCGAACGCGGCGTCGATCTCGCGCTGGCGAACAAGGAGAGCCTCGTCGCCGCAGGGGAGCTCGCCCTCGCGGCACGCGAGCGGGGCCGCGGGCGGATCCTCCCGGTCGACAGCGAGCACTCGGCGCTCTTCCAGTGTCTGGAGGGACGTGAGCCGGGCCAGATCGACACGCTCGTGCTCACCGGTTCCGGCGGCCCGTTCCGCGGCCGCACGCGCGCCGAGCTCGAAGACGTCACGCCCGAGCAGGCTCTGGAACATCCGACCTGGCGCATGGGCCCGAAGATCACGGTGGACTCGGCAACGCTCGCGAACAAGGGGCTCGAGGTGATCGAGGCGCACTATCTGTTCGACGTCACGTACGACCGCATAGAGGTGGCAATCCAACCAACCTCGATCGTTCACTCACTCGTGCGCTTCCGCGACGGCGCCACGCTCGCACACCTCGGTTACCCGGACATGCGCGTGCCGATCTCCTACGCGCTCACCTACCCGGAGCGCGCCGCGACACCGCTGCCGCCGCTCGACCTCTCGGCGCTCACGCTCGAGTTCTCGCCACCCGACACCGACACGTTCCCGCTGCTGTCGCTCGCGCGCGCTGCCGGGCAGCAGGGCGGAAGCGCTCCGTGCGCCTACAACGCCGCGAACGAGGTTGCGGTCGCCGCGTTCCTCGCCGGCCGCCTGCCGTTCCTCGGGATCGCCGAGGTCGTGGGGGACTCCCTCGCGACGGCCGGAGCCGACCCGGTCCGTGACCTGGACGACCTCGTCGAGGCCGACCGTTCGGCGCGGGCGATCGCGGAAGGAGCGCTGGCGGCGGCATGACGTGGCTCGTGGTCATCGGCGGCCTCGTCCTGCTCGTCTTCCTCCACGAGCTGGGGCACTTCTCGGT
>DATBAH010000079.1:0-9070 GCA_036271615.1 Gaiellaceae bacterium | reverse complement strand
CGTTGGCTCCGTGCTGAAGGCACATTTGGGTTCGCGCAGATTGAAGGCGCTGTTCCGGTGCGGAGAAGGTGGCGGCCCGACCTACGACCAGAGCGGTTAGCACCTCCGGCGGTTCTAGACGCTCAGACCAAGGCAGCCCCGAAGGCCGGAGGCTAAGACAGCCGCAAGGCGGCGACTTAGCCGGAGGCCGCACAGCGCTCGCGTCGGCCTCCGCCGCGCGCGAGCGCACAGCGCAAACGTCTCGCCCAGAGCAGCGAAAGATCAAGACAGCACGGAGCGTGCCGGAAACCGCGCTTTCCGGCACGCGGAGTTCGGCTATCCAGCGAGCGAGTGCGCGAGCACTCGCGAGCTAGACCGGGACGATCACCTTCGCCTGCTCGACGAGCTCGTCGAGGTCGAAGCCCTTGCCTACGAATCCCCGTGCGCCGCGCCCCGCCGCCTGACGCATCGCCGGCTCGTCGACCTGGCCGCTGAACATCAAGACGGGAATCGCGCCCGCGCCGTAGCGTTCCTGGATGCGTCGCAGCATCTCCCAGCCGTCGACGTGGGGCATCATCACGTCGAGCAGGACGAGCTCGGGCTTGCGAGCCTCGATCGCGGCGAGCCCCTCGTCCGCACTCGCCGCCTCCTGCACGTCGTACCCCTGGCGCTCGAGCTCGATGCGGACGAGCTCGCGCATCCGTTCGTCGTCGTCGACGAGGAGGACGCTTGGGCCGGCCTGCTGGCGGCCGGGGCCGGAGCGGGCGAGGAACGACTCCAGATCGCCGCGCCGGAAACGCCGGTGACCGCCGGGCGTGTAGAAGGCCGGCACGCGGCCCTGGTCGGACCACTTCCGGATCGTGCTCTGCGCGACGCCGAGGAAACGCGCGGCCTGCCCGAGGGTCAGCCACTCGGGTTCACGGCGTGCAGCGTCGTCTCCGTAGGCCATGGGAGTGAATTTGACCAAAACTCACACTTATTACACCTGGATGTGCGTTTACGCCCATATCCTCACGGTTCGTAATCGGCGGCGCCGCGCTGAAACGCGTTGAACGCGGCGGCGAGGACGAGCGACAGGTCGCGCGGCCAGTCGGACGTTTCGGCGCGTTCCTCCAGCACCTCGCGCGCCCAGCGTTCCGAGTCGCCGTAGGCGGCGACGAGCTCCCCGAGCGTGTACGTCTGACCAAGCCGCTTGCGGAGCTCGTCGAGTACAAGCTCGAGCAGCCCGAGCAGCTGCCGGTACCTGCGTCCGTCCTCGCGGGCGGCCTCGAGCCGGCGGCTCCCCTCCTCCCACTCCTGGCGCGTGACCTCGATCTGGCTCATCGGGAGCAGCATCGTTCCGGCCAGCGCGGTTCGACCTCGGCGAGGATGCGCTCGCCGAGCTCGTAGCCGGGACGCGCGAGCGCGAACGCGACGTGCGCATGAAGACACTTGAGGCTGCCCGTCCGCCGCGACCCGCCGATGCCGTAGTCGAGGGACGCGCCGCCGTCCCTGCCTGTCGCATCCCCGGCGAGCTCCCTGCGCAGGCTCCGCTGCTCCTCGTCGCCGGCGGCAAGGCTCGTGGCGAGCGCGCGCTCGGTGCGCACCGCCTCGCTCCAGCGCTCGACGCCTCCGACGGCTTCGAGCCGGGACACAGCGGCGACGAGGTGCCGGCAGGTCAGGTAGTACGTCGTCGGGAACGGCTCGCCGTCCACTCCGTAGGGGCTCTGCTCGGTGACCGCCGGAGCGCCGAAGGGGCACCGGACCGCAACGCGCCGCAGCGTTCGCGGCTCGCGTCCGAGCTGACGCGCTACGACTGCTCGATCAGCGTCCGTGACCACGGGAGGCAGCATGACGTTGTGCATGCTGCCTGCGCCGCCACTGCGGGATGTCCTTGACGATGAAGAGGTGCTCGCCCGGACGGACGTAGCCGAGCGTCCGCGCCGCGGCCGCGAGCGCAGGAAGCGACGACGCGTGCTCGAGCCGCTTCTCGAGGCTGGCCTGCTGCCTCTGCAGCTCGCGGACGGTCGCGAGCCGGCCGGCGCGTTGCGAGCGGGCGTCCAGGTAGTCGTGCAGCGGCCGGTAATAGAGGAGCCCGACGAGGACGAGCGCGCCTACCGCGAACCAGCGGCGCGCAACGGGTCCGCCAATGCGGCGGCGGCGCTTTTTCCTCGCGGCCATCCAGCCGGAGTTCTCCGGCCGGCCGCGCGACCCTTCTACTGGACGACGTCGACCTTGATCACGTTGGTCGTGCCGGGAATGTTGACTGCTGTCCCGGCCGTGATCACGACGCGGTCGCCGCTCTCGACGATGCCCGCGTCGCGCGCCGCCTCGACCGCCAGGCGCCAGAGCTCCTCGACGTCGGAGGTCTCGGAGATCATGAGCGGCGTCACGCCCCACTCGAGCGCAAGCTGGCGCATTGCCCAGTCGACGTGCGTCAGCGCCACGATGGGCCGGCGAGGCCGCAGCCGCGCGACAGCGTTAGCCGTCCGGCCGGTGAAGGTGGGAACGAGAATCGCCTTCGACTGCAGCGCCTCGGCGATGTCGCAGGCGGCGTTCGACATGGCCTGGCCGATGGTGGGTTGCTCATGGGCCTCGGGCAGCTCGTGCCGGTAGTCGAGGCTCGGCTCGACCGCGCGCGCGATCCGATCCATGTACGCGACCGCCTCGACCGGGTACTCGCCCACCGCCGTCTCGCCGGAGAGCATCACGGCCGAGGTGCCGTCGAGGATGGCGTTCGCGACATCGCTCGCCTCGGCCCGCGTCGGCTCGGGCGAGTGCACCATCGTCTCGAGCATCTGGGTCGCCGTGATCACCGGCTTCCCACGCTCGAGCGCCTTCTGGATGATCCGCTTCTGGACGAGCGGCACGAGCGCAGGCCCGATCTCGACGCCGAGATCGCCCCGCGCGACCATCACCGCGTCGGTCTCCGCCAGGACGTCGTCGAGGACGTCGACCGCCTCCGACTTCTCGATCTTCGCGATCACGTGCGCGCGCGAGCCCGCCTGCTCGAGCAGCGCGCGCAGGTCCCGGACATCCGCCGGCGAGCGAACGAAGGAGAGCGCGACGAAGTCGGCGCCGGTCGCCACGGCCCACTCGAGGTCGGCGAGGTCCTTGCGAGTGAGCGAAGGAATCGGCACCGGCACGCCTGGGAGGTTGACGCCCTTGTGCGAGCTGACCACGCCGCCCACGACCACGGCGCAGGTCGCGCGGCCCCCCTTGACGTCGTCGACGCGGAGCCGGACGAGCCCGTCGTCGATGAGCACCTCGTGCCCGGGCTCCAGCACGTCCCCGATCACCGCCGGCGCGATCGGCAACTCGCCGTCCGTTGCAGCCTCTTCCGCGCAGACCTTGATCTGGTCGCCGGTGCGGAGGACGACCGGCTCCTCGAGCTCGCCGATGCGCAGCTTCGGCCCCTGCAGGTCGGCGATGAGCGCGATCGGGCGGCCGACCTCGGCCGCGATCTCGCGCACGAGCCACGCGCGTTGCGAGTGGCCTTCGTGCTTACCGTGCGAGAGGTTGAAGCGGACGGCGTCCACCCCCGCCTCGATCAGCGCGCGCAGCCGCTCCCGCGATTCCGAGGCAGGCCCCAGCGTCGCCACGATCTTCGTCCGGCGTTCGATCGCCATACGGCTCAGGGTACTAACGGGTGCGACGTGGGAACGCCCCCCACCCGGGGTAAACCGCCTTGTCACCAAGCTCCTCCTCGATCCGGACGAGCTGGTTGTACTTCGCCACGCGGTCGCTTCGCGCGGGGGCGCCCGTCTTGATCTGGCCGGTGCCGAGCGCGACTGCGAGGTCCGCGATCGTCGCGTCCTCCGTCTCGCCCGAGCGGTGCGACATGACCGCCGTGTAGCCGTTCTCGTGCGCGAGCCGCACCGCCTCGATCGTCTCGGTCAGCGTCCCGATCTGGTTCACCTTGACGAGGATCGAGTTGGCGACCCCGCGCTCGACGCCCTCCCGCAGCCGCGTCGTGTTCGTGACGAACAGGTCGTCGCCGACGAGCTGGACGCGGTCGCCGAGCAGCTCGGTAAGCGCCTGCCACGAGTCCCAGTCGTCCTCGGCGGCTCCGTCCTCGATCGAGACGACCGGATAACGGTCGACGATCTCCGCCCAGAACGCCGGCAGCTGCGCACTCGACTTCTCACGCCCCTCGAAGCGATAGACGCCGTCGGAGTAGACCTCGCTCGTCGCCGGATCGAGGGCGATCGCCACGCGATCGCGGTGGCCCGCGCGCTCGGCGGCCTCGAGGATCAGCTCGATCGCCTGCTCGCTCGAGTCGAGGTTTGGGGCGAAGCCGCCTTCGTCGCCGACGAGGGTCGAGAGACTGCGCTCCGCGAGCAGCTTCTTCAGCGCGTGGTACACCTCGACGCCGATCCGCAGCGCCTCGGAGAACGAGGCCGCCCCGGCGGGGACGACCATGAACTCCTGCAGGTCGATCGAGTTGTCCGCGTGCGCGCCGCCGTTGATGACGTTCAGCAGCGGGACCGGCAGAGTCTTCGCGCCCTCACCGCCGAGATGGCGGAAGAGCGAGCTGCCGGCCTCGGCCGCGGCGGCTTTGGCGGCCGCGAGCGACACGCCGAGGATCGCGTTCGCGCCGAGGCGACCCTTGTTCGGCGTCCCGTCCAGCTCGACCAAGGCGCGGTCGAGGCCCTCCTGGTCCATGACTTCGCGTCCGCGGACTGCAGCCGCGATCTCGCCGTTGACGTTGGCGACCGCGGTCGAGACGCCCTTCCCGTTCCAGGCGTCGCCTCCGTCGCGGAGCTCGACGGCCTCGTGCACGCCCGTCGAAGCGCCGGAGGGGACGATCGCCCTCCCGGACTCGCCGGCAACCACCTCGACCTCCACGGTCGGGTTCCCGCGCGAGTCCAGAACCTGACGGGCCCGAACCTCGGTGATCGCGCTCATGTCTTCTCTTTTGCCTTGTCGAACCACTCGTCTTGCCGCTCGAGCTGCAGCTCGCTCCAGTTCTGCCCCGCCTTCGCGGCGAGCTCCTCGGCGACCTCCACCCGGCGGCGGAAGCGCTGCGAAGCCCGGCGCAGCTCCAGCTCGGGATCGACCTCGAGCCTGCGTGCGACGTTGACGGCGGCAAAGAGGACGTCGCCGAGCTCGTCGCCGGACGGCTCCTCCTCGAGCTCGCGGAGCTCGTCCGCCAGGTCGGCCATCGCCCCGGCCAGGTCCGGGTACTCGAAGCCGACGGCCTTCGCCCGCTGCTGGATCTTGCGCGCGTAGAGCAGTCCGGGCAGCGCCTCCGCGACGTCGTGGAAGATGCCCTCGCGGCCCTCCTGCTCGCGCTTGATCCGCTCCCAGTTCGAGCGGACGTGATCGGGGGTCTTCGCCTCGACGTCCCCGAAGACATGCGGATGTCGGCGCACGAGCTTCTCGTGCACGCCGCGGGCGACCTGCCCCAGGTCGCCGGCGCCCCGCTCTTCGAGCAGGAGCGCGAGGAAGTAGACCTGGAAGAGGAGGTCGCCGAGCTCGTCGAGCAGCTTCTCGTCGTCGCCCGCGAGCGCGGCGTCCGCGACCTCGTAGGACTCCTCGACCGTGTGCGGGACGATGCTCTGAGCCGTCTGCTCGCGATCCCACGGGCACTCGCGCCGCAGGCGCTCCGTCAGCCGCTGCAGCTCGAGGAGAGCCGCCGCCGGCGAATTCCCGCCTTCGGCGGCCGGCACCTCAGCCGGTCGTGGTCGCGGGCGTCGTCGTCGACGTCGTGGTCGCCGCCGGCGTGTAGCCCGTCTGGTACGCGACCTTGCTCTTGAAGTCGCTCTGCATCTTCGTGACCCACTTCTGCCACGCCGCCTGCTTCTGCTGCGAGGAGAGGTTCGCCTGGATCTGCGTCTTCACTTCCTTGAAGGTCTGCGTGTGCGCGGGCTTGACCGCGGCGATCGGCTGGATGACGTGCCAGCCGTAGACGCTGTGCACCAGCGAGATCTCGTTCGTCTTGAGGGAGAACGCGGCCTTGTCGAACGGCGCGACGGTCTGCTGGCAGGCACCGGCCTGGCCGCCGTGGGCGACGCAGATCTTGCCGCCCTGTGCTGCGGAGCCGGTGTCCTTCGAGTACTTCTTCGCAAGTGCCGCAAAGCTCGCGCCGTTCTTCAGCTTCGTCTCGATTTTCTCGGCGAGGCTCTTGCTGTTGACCAGGATGTGCTGCACCTCGCGCGTCTTGGGTGTCGTGAACGACGTCTTGTTCTGGGTGTAGTACTTCTGCGCCGCGGCGTCCGACACCGTGATATCGGACGTCACCTTCGCCTGCAGCCGCGAGTTGAGCAGGTTCGGCAGGAGGTTGTAGTCCTCGAGCTGCTGGAGCGTGATGTCGTCCTTCTTCAGCGCAGCCTCGAGCTGCTTCTCGCTGCCCTTGTAGTACGTCTTCTTGATCTGCTGGACCTGGTTGTCGATGTCCTTCTGCGTCACGGTCACGCCGAGCTTCTTGGCCTCCGTCTGGAACTCGTCCTGCTGCACGAGGAAGGTGACCGCCTGGTCGCGAAGCTGCGTGTACGTGGGGGTGCCGACCTTCGGGCAGGCCTGTCCCTGCGCCTTGTAGCGCGCACATGCGACTGCCATCAGCGAGTTGAAGCTCGTCTTCGAGATCGGCGTCGAGTCGACGGTGGCGATCGCGTCGTTCGGCACGTTGCCGGATCCGCCGCTTCCGCCGCACGCGGCGAGCAGGGCGACGAGCAGCAGGGACATGAGCAGGAAGGGCAGGCGAGTCTTCATTTCCATCCAGTGAGGTCGATGTCGTGGGCGCGCCGGTGCATCTCAGGCCGCTCGGCGCGCGTCCAAGATAGCATCGACCAGCTGAACCGCTTGGGTCAATTCTTCCTGCCCACGCAGACTTACTTCCTGCTTAGACGAGACGTAGACAGCCGTTTTCGAGCGGTCCCGGAGCTCGCGCAACTCGCCGGAACCGAGCACCAGGCGCCCGACCGTCGCCTTGCCGCCCTGGAAGACGAGATAGTCGGCGCCGAGGAGGGCGACCTTGATCTTCGCCTCCTGGATCCGGAAGAGATTCTCGACCGGCTCCGGGAGCGGCCCGTAGCGGTCCTCGAGCGCCGCCTGCAGCTCGCGTAGCTCGTCCTCGGTCTCCGCGAGCGCGAGCCGGCGGTGCATGTCGATGCGAAGCGCCTCCGAGTCGACGTACGCCGCGGGAACGTAGGCGTCCACGCGTGCATCCACTCGCACCGGCCGGGCCGCGATCCGCCTCTGTCCCTGTAGCTCGGCGACCGCCTCGTTCAGGAGCTCGACGTAGAGCTCGAAGCCGACGGCGGCAACGTGCCCCGACTGCTCCGCGCCGAGCAGCTCCCCCGCGCCGCGGATCTCGAGGTCGCGCATCGCGATCGCGAACCCCGCGCCGAGCTCCGTGTGGTCGGCGAGCGTCGACAGTCGCGCCCGCGCCTCCGGAGTCAGCTCGCGGGCGTCGGGATAGAAGAGATACGCGAACGCGGTGGCGTCGGAGCGGCCGACGCGGCCGCGGATCTGGTAGAGCTGGGCGAGGCCGAGCATGTCCGACCGCTCGACGATCAGCGTGTTCGCCTGCGGGATGTCGAGCCCCGACTCGATGATCGTGGTCGAGACGAGCACGTCGGCATCGCCGCGCAGGAAGGAGTGCATGCGCTCCTCGAGCTCCTTCTCGCGCATCTGGCCGTGCGCGACGAGGAAACGGAGCCCCGGGCAGAGCTGCCGTAGCTGCTCGGCGCGCTCCTCGATCGTCTCGACACGGTTGTGGAGGAAGAACGCCTGGCCCTCACGGCCTCCCTCGCGCTCGAGCGCGAGCTTCACGAGCTCCTCGTCGTACTCGCCGACAGTGGTGCGGATCGGCCGACGCCCTTCCGGCGGCGTCTCGATAATCGAGATGTCGCGCATTCCGGCAAGAGAGAGGTGCAGGGTGCGCGGGATCGGTGTCGCGCTCAGCGTGAGCACGTCCACTTCGAGCCGCAGCGACTTGAGCAGCTCCTTCTGCGCGACGCCGAAACGCTGCTCCTCGTCGAGGATCACGAGCCCGAGCTCCTTCGGGATCACGTCGCGGCTGAGGATCCGGTGCGTGCCGACGAGGACGTCGACCTTGCCCGCGGTGAAGTCGGCGAGGATCGCCTTCGTCTCCTTCGGCGGTACGAAGCGCGAGACCATCTCGACGCGCACCGGGAAGTCGCGGAAGCGCTCGCGGAACGTGTTGTAGTGCTGCTCGGCAAGGATCGTGGTGGGCGCGAGCAGCAGCACCTGACGGCCGTTGACGGCGACGGCGAACGCGGCGCGAACCGCGACCTCGGTCTTGCCGAAGCCGACGTCGCCGCAGACGAGCCTGTCCATCGGCCGCGGCGCCTCGAGATCCTCCTTGACCGCCTCGATCGCGCCCTCCTGGTCGGGCGTCTCGCGGTAGGGGAAGCTCGCCTCGAGCTGCGGCAGCCACTCGTTCGAGAGGTCGTACGCGATGCCCTCGCGGGTCTGGCGCTGCGCATAGAGCTGGATCAGGTCGCCGGCGAGCTCGCGGACGGACTCGCGGGCGCGTGACTTGAGCGTCTGCCACGCCTTGCCGCCGAGCTTCGAGAGCGCCGGCGCCGAGGCGTCGGCGCCGACGTAGCGCGAGACCTTGCCGAGCTGCTCGTGCGGGACATAGAGACGGTCCTCGCCCCGGAAGGCGAGGAGCAGGTAGTCGCGCGTGATCCCCGCGACGGTGTTCGTCTCGAAGCCGAGCAGGCGGCCGACGCCGTGATCCTCGTGCACGACGTAGTCGCCCGTACGGAGATCGGCGAACGACTGCAGCGCGCGCCCGCCGAGGCGGCGTTCGCGCGGGACGCGACGGCGGAAGACCTGGTGGTCGGGCAGGAGGACGAGGCCGAGCTCCCGCCAGACGAAGCCGCGCCGCGCCGGCGCAACCGCGAAGAGGAGCTCGGGCTCCTCGGGGAGCTCGTCTCCCGGCTCGAGCAGGCGCGCCTCGACCCGACGGAGGAGGTTCTGCGTCCGCAGCGCCTCGCCGCGGTGCGGGAAGGCGACGACGACGCGCTGGCCCGAACGGAGCAAAGCCGCGAGCTCGCTCTCGGCCTCCGCGAGCCCGCGGGCGGCGATGGCGGGCCGCTGTGCCTCGAACGAGAACGGCTGCGCCTGGGGGAACGGGTCG
>DATBAH010000078.1:0-12490 GCA_036271615.1 Gaiellaceae bacterium | reverse complement strand
ACGACGTACTCGGGATGAATGCCGGCCTTCATTGCCCTCTCAAGATAGCAGCGGCCTGTTCGGGTGCCACGTTGCCGCCCGAGACCACCACGACCACGTTTTCGCCCGCGTTCACCGGAACCTTGCCGCTGAGCAACGCCGCCGTTCCGGCCGCCGCGCCGAGCTCGCACGCGAGCTTGGTCCGCGCATACAGCCAGCGGAACGCCTCGAACAGCTCTTCCTCGCTCACGAGCACCGACTCGACCCCGAGCCTGCTGCAGATCTCGAGGCAGTGCTCGCCGAGGAACGGCGCCGTGAGCGCGTCGGCTGCTGTCTGCGGCGTCACCGGCACCGAACGGCCGGCCTCGAGCGCCTGCCGCAATGCGTCCGAGCCTTCCGGCTCGACCCCGATCACTCGCGCATGCGGGTTCCGCGACTTCACCGCGACCGCGATCCCGCTGATCAGGCCGCCGCCGCCGACGCCGGCGAGGACGACGTCCGGGGCAGGCCGATCCTCGAGGATCTCGAGCCCGACGGTCCCCTGCCCGGCGATGACGAGCGGGTCGTCGAAGGGGTGGACGAGCGTCCGTCCGGTCTCGGCCATCACCTCGTGCAGCCGCTCGAACACGGTCGCCGGCCCGTCGGCCTCCGTGTCGACGGTCGCGCCGTAGCCCCGCATCGCCGCGAGCTTCAACGCGTCCGCCGTGCGCCACGTGACGATCAGCGCATCGACACCCTCCTCACGCGCCGCCCACGCGACCGCCTGCCCCGCGTTGCCGGCCGACACCGTGATCACGCCGCGCTCCTTCTCCTCCGGCGAGAGCGACACGATCTTGTTCAGCGCTCCGCGGACCTTGAACGAGCCCGTCTTCTGGAACAGCTCCGCCTTGAGGGAGACTCCGAGAGTTGCCGAGCCGAAGGTGGGCGTCCGGTGGATCCTCCCCGCGAGGACGGTACGGGCGTGCTCGACGTCCTCGAGGGTGACGCTCACGCAGGCAGTGTCTCGCGCGCGGCGACCCTGGGCACGCGGAGGCGCACTGTGAATACGGTGAGCTTGCCGGGACGGCTCTCGACGTCGACGTCGCCGCCCATCGCCAGCGTCAGCTCCTTCACGATCGCGAGGCCGAGACCCGTGCCGACCTGCCGCTCGAGCCCGTAGCGCTCGTGGAGGTAGAAGCGCTCGAACGCATGCTCGGTGTCGGCCGCCCCGAGCCCCGGCCCTGTGTCCTCGACGCGCAGGACGCCGGGCGCCGCAACCACTCGCACCTCGCCGCCCTGCGGTGTCAGCCGCAGCGCGTTCTCGACGAGGTTCGACACGACCTGGAGGACGCGGTCGGCGTCAGCGATCGCCGGCGCAGAACCATCGGCGACCGCGTGCAGCTCGACGCCGAAGCTCTCGGCCTGCTGCTCGTAGCGGCGGACCGCGTCGTCGGCAACCTCGGCAAGATCGATCTCGGTGTTGTGCACGCTGAAGTCGGTGCGGTTCATCCGCGCGAGGTCGAGCAGGTCGCGGACAAGACGCTCGAGCCGCCCCGCCTCCGAGGCGACTATGGCGGCCGCCTCTCGGGCGTCGACGGCGCCGTCCTCCACCGCCTCCGCATAGCCGCGGATCGCGGTGAGCGGCGTCTTCAGCTCGTGGCTGACCGAGAGGAGGAAGTTCCGCTCGGCCTCCTGCGCTCTCCGGAGCTGCGTGGCGAGGTCGTTGAACGCGGTGGCCAGCGTCGCGATCTCGGCGGCTCCCTCGACCGGCACCGGCTCGGGATGGGTGCCGCGCGTGAGGCTCCGCGCCGCGGCCGAAACGCGGTCGACCGGTCGCGCGATGCGCCGCGCGAGCAGGAACGCAGCCGCCGCCGCGAGCAGGCCTCCGGCCGCCGCCGCGATGAGCAACCCCCAGACATACCCCGACAGAAGGGATCGCTGCCGCCGCAGGAGGATGGCCGCTCCCGGGTTGGCCGTTCGTGCGGCGAAGTAGTACGAATCCCCGCGGAATCCCATCGTTCCCTGCACCGCGGGATGCTTCACGAGCCGCTCCTGCGCCCATGGCGGCAGATCCCGTCGCTCGAAAAGAAAGATCTCGCGTTCCGGCGACCGGTTGAGAATCGCCTGGACCTGTGGTTGAAGGTTCTTCATCGACGAGACCCCTTGGTTCGCGGCGATGAGGTCCACCTGGTGTGCGAGGTCGCGCAGCGCCGACTTCTTGACCTCGCGTTGTGTGAGGACGAGCCCGAGCCCGATCGTGAGCGCGACGCAGATGAGGACGACGAACCCGATCGCCCGAAACAACTGCGAGCGGAGGCCGTTGCCGCGCATCTCAGGCCGGAACGAGCTTGTAGCCGGCGCCGCGCACGGTCCGGATCCCCTCGGGGTCTCCGAGCTTGCGCCGCAGCTGCGCGACGTGCACGTCGACGGTGCGCGTGCCGCCCGGGTAGGTCATGCCCCAGACGAGGTCGAGCAGGCGCTCGCGCGAGAGAACGATGCCGGGGTGCTCGAGGAAGCACGCGAGGAGATCGAACTCCTTGCTCGTGAGCTCGACCTGGGCACCGGCGACCGTCACCTCGTGCGAGTCGCGCCTCAGGACGACCTCGCGCGCGGCGAGCACCTCGTCCTCGGTGCGGCGCTCGACGCGCCGGAGGATCGCCTTGATCCGCGCGGACAGCTCGCGCGGCGAGAACGGCTTCGAGACGTAGTCGTCGGCTCCGAGCTCGAGCCCGGCGACGCGGTCCGGCTCCTCGTCGCGGGCCGTGAGCATCACGATCGGCACCTTCGAGCCGGCCCGGATCCGGCGGCAGACCTCGAAGCCGTCGAGGCCGGGGAGCCCGATGTCGAGCACGACGAAGCGCACCGGCTGGGCACGCAGCTCCACGAGCGCCTCCTCCCCGGTTCGGTGCCAGGCGACGCGCCAGCCGTCCTGCTGCTCGAGGTACTGCTTGACGAGGCGTCCGATCGAGTCGTCGTCCTCCACGAGAAGCAGGACGCCGCCCGTTGCCCTCGTGCTCACGGCCTCAGGATAGGTGCAGCCTCGGCGCGCGCGAGCAACGAAGCCCTGCCTCTAGCGCCGTGGCGGGATCTTCTCCACGTCGACCGACTGCGCCGCACCCCCGTTTGCCGGCCAGGTCACGAGGACCCGCCAGTGCGGCGCGAGAGCGTCCACCGAGAGCTGGCGCCCGAAGCGAATGACGTCGGTCGTGCTGGAGAGCGGGATCTGCTGGATGCGGCCGTCTGCCTCCCGCAGCGTGATCTGCGTGCCGTCGACCGAGCGGACCTGGCCGCGGTCGAGGTTCCACTCGGCGCCGTTCTTCTCGAACACCTGGGCGCGAACCATCCTCGGGCCGAAGAGCTCGGACACGATCGCCTTGCGAATGGCGAGGCCCGGCGCCGCGAAGAAGAGCACGACGTTGAGCGTCACGAGAACGCCCGCGAGAAGGACGAAACGGCGAGTCACGGTTCTATCTTCACCTCTGTTCCCGGGTCACGGTCGTAAGGCCTCTGTAAAACGAAACGCCTGCGGAGCCAGTCCTCGGACGGCTCCGCAGGCTGCTGGGAGAAAGCGTTGCTACGCGTTCGCCGGCTCGTGCTCTCCGACGTGCCTCGCGGCGCTCGCCTCGATCTGGGCGAGGGTCGAGCCCTCCGTGGCGCGGTCGCGGATCACGACGGTGTCGCCGACCGTCAGCTGCGAGGAATCGATCACGGTCGGAACCTTCCCCTGCCAGAGCAAGAAGATCGTCGACCCGCCAGTCGTGAACGTCTGCGTCGACGACTGGCCGAGCATGAGCCGCACCGCCGCCCGGTTGCCGCCGGTGACGTCCACCGTGACACTCGTGCTGTCGACCGAGGCGATCGTGCCTCGGAAGAGGTACAGCTTCAGGCTCGGCTTGAAGAGCTGCGCGCCGTGGTCGCCGACGATCGAGGCAGCCTTCGCCTCGAGCCGTGCGAGCGGGGCCCCGCGCCGGGCGCGGATGTTCACGCGGACGTAGTCGCCCACCGAGAGCTGGTCGGGCTGGACGACGGCCGGCTTGCCCTTCGACCACAGCAGGAACTCGGTCTGTGCGCCGTACGCGAACGTCTGGGTGACAGGCGCACCGAGCATTGCGCGCAGCGCGGGCCGATTGCCGCCAACGACGGTGATCGACACTCCCCCGTTCGACGGCACCGCTGTGAGCTGGCCGACGAACGTGTAGCGGATGCCCACTCGCTGCTGCCGGAGCTCCTGCCGGAGATTGCGGAGGTGGTGCCTCGTGTGCCGGATCTCACGGCGGACGTGCCTCTGGTGGTGCCTTCCCGCCGAGGCCGCTCCGACCAGGGCGAGCGCCGTCACTCCTACGAGCACGGCGGCAATGATGGACTTCGTACGCATCTTCGATCGACCTCCCGAACGTGGTTGACGCCTCGGCCGAAGCCTCACCGGGCGGGGTCAAACCCGGGTACGGCGCGCGTAAAAGAGCGGTAAGTCCGGTCGCGGCTACGTGAGCGTGTACTCGGGGCCGGAGCCGCCCTCGGGCGGCGTCAGCCGGCCGCCCTTCGCCGTGATCGCTCCACACTGGACGCAGTTCGAGGGCGCGAGATTGACCAGCACGGTCCCGTCGCCGTCCTCGGCGCCGACCTCGTACACCTGCGCGGGGCACATGTGCGCCCAGAGCTGCGCGACTTCCAGCGGGACGCGGCGCTCGATCCGGATGTGGTTCGGCTGGTCGTCGCGCGTCTTGTTGCCCGAGGCGAAGACCGACGACAGCTTGTCGAAGGTGAGCTTGCCGTCGGGTGCCGGATAGCTCTTGTCGCGGTCGGTGACGAGAAGCGGCTGGTCGGCGTCCGGCTCCGCGGCCAGCTTCCCCACCTCGACCCGGCCCTTCGACATCGTCATCGCGCTCGCGAGCGCGCCGCCGACGAAGAAACCGTGGCCGAAGACCTGACGCATGTTCCGCACCTCGTGCAGGTCGCTCCAGATGAAGCTGTCGCGCACCGCGTCGTCGTAGGAGGAGAGCGCGCTCGCGGGTGTCTCGCCGCGCTGCAGTGCGCGGAACGCCGCTTCGGCCGCGAGCTTTCCCGACTCGATCGCGTAGTGGACGCCCTTGAGGCGCGGCACGTTGACCATCCCCACCCCGTCGCCGCAGAGCAGCAGGCCGGGCGCGTGGAGCCGCTCCGGCAGAGAGTGGAAGCCGCCGCTCGGGATCGTCTTCGCGCCCCACTCCACCCGCTCGCCCCCGGCCAGGATCCGCCGGATCTTCGGGTGCGTCTTCAACTCCTGCAGCAGGTCGTGCACCGAGAGCGACGCGTCCCGGTAGTCGAGCCCCACGACGAGGCCGATCGTCACCATGTCGTCGCCCATCGGATAGATGAACGAGCCGCCGAACTCGCGAAAGCGCTTGCCCGTGCGCAGCGGCCAGCCCAGCGTGTGGATGACGCGGTCGAGCGGCTTGGCGACCTTCCAGACCTCCTTCACCGCGAGCTCCCAGACCTGGGGATCCTCGCCGCGGAGGCCGAACCGGTCGAGAGCCACGCCGGTGAGGTGGCCCTGCGTTCCCTCCGCGAGCACCGTGACCTTCGCGACGAGGTCGGAGCCCGCCTCGAAGTTGCCGAGCTCTCCTCCCTCGCGATTGCGGCCCTTGTCACCGGTGCGGACGCCGACCACGCGGCCGTGCGAGACGAGCAGCTTCTGCGCGGCTGTCTCGGGCAGGATCATCGCGCCGCCCTCTTCCGCGCGCTCGCCGAGGAAGCGGCCGAGCTGCGAGAGCGAGAAGATCCAGTTGCCGTGGTTCCGCATCGGCGGCGGCGGCGGGATCGGCAGCGCTGTCCGCCGTGTGAGGACGTAGACGGACTCGCCCGGAACCGGCCCGTACGACGGAAGCTCGTCCATCCGCAGGCGATCCCCGAAGAGACGGCGGAGTGCTCTGGGGTTTACTACCGCGCCGGAAAGCAGGTGCGAACCGGGCTGCTTGCCCTTCTCGAGCACCGCGACGGGCACCTCGCCGAACCGCTCCGCCACCTCCGGATGCTCCTCGAGCAGCTGGCCGAGCCGGATCGCGCAGGCCAGACCGGCCGGGCCGGCGCCGACGACGAGCACGCCGACTTCGATCCGCTCGTCGGCCGGATCGGTCGGCTCGGCGACGTAGTCGCGCGCCGAGAACGGCGGCGGGAAGTTGGACGGCCTACTCATCCCTTGCGGGCGCGGACGAGCTCGGTCAGCCTGGGCACGACCTCGTGCACGTCGCCCACGACGCCGAGGTCGCTGAACTCGAAGATCGGCGCGTTCGCGTCCTTGTTGATCGCCACGATCGTCCCGGAGCTCTGCATACCGACCTTGTGCTGGATCGCACCGGAGATGCCCAGAGCGACATAGAGCTTCGGTGAGACCGTTTTCCCCGTCTGGCCGATCTGGGCCGAGTAGGGGTACCAGCCGGCGTCGACCACTGCGCGCGTCGCTCCGACCGCGCCACCGAGCGCCTTCGCGAGCTCCTCGGCGAGGGTGAAGTTGTCGGGCGAGCCGAGGCCGCGACCGCCGGCGACGATCACGTCCGCGTCTTCGATCGACGGGCCGCTCGACTCCTCGGCGTGCGCCTGCTCGACCATCTTGACCCGCGTCGAGTAGTTCTCGAGATCCGCCTGTACCTCGCGCGTCTCCGCCTGGCCGCCCGACTCCTTCGGGTCGAAGGCGCCGGAACGAAAGAGCGCGAGCCGTGGACCGCCCGTCCAACCGACGTCCACATAGACGGTGTCCTGCAACGCGGGACGCTTGCCCACCAGATCCCCGTCCTGCACCTCGATGTCGACGAGATCCCAGTTGAGGCCGGCGCCGAGGCGCGCTGCGAGACCGCCGGCGATGTCCGCAGCGAGCACGCTCTGCCCCAGCAGCACCGCGTCGTAGTCGGGGGCGAGCTTGGCGATGACGTCGACGCGCGGCTGTGGGAGCGGCGGCACGAGCGCGTCGTCGCCCGACGCGACGTGAACGACGTTCGCGCCGTGCTTCCCGAGCTTCCCTGCGAGCTCCGCGTCCGCACCGACGACGACGGCGTCCGCGTCTCCGAGCGACGCAGCCTTCGACAGGACACCGAGGGAGTTCTTGACGAACTCGCCCTCGTGATGCTCGGCGAAGACGAGGAACCTCATACGAGCCTCTTCTCCGCGAGGAAGTCGACGATCGCCTGCGCCGCGTTGCCGTCGCCCTCGATCTTGCGTGCGTCACCGCGCGTGGGCGGATCGCCGAGTGCGAGCACCGTGGTGCGCGAGCCCGCTTCGCCCGCTTCGCCGGCGTCGAGGCCGAGGTCGGCGAGCGAGAGGACGTCCTGCGGCTTCTTCTTCGCGCCCATGATCCCCTTGAGCGACGGATAGCGCGGCTCGTTGATCGCGTCGCTCACGGCGACTACCGCCGGTAGCGGGGCCTCGAGCGTGTCGTAGCCGAACTCCGTCTGCCGCTTCACGCGAACGGAGCCGCCGTCGACTGCGAGCTCCATCGCCTGGGAGACGACGGGCCGGCCGAGCCGCTCCGCGACGGCCGACCAGAGGACGGCGCCGTCCGCGTCGGACGCCTGCTGGCCGAACAGGACGAGCTCGGCGTCCTCCTTCTCGAGCGCGGCGGCGAGCAGGCGACTCGTCGCGACGAGATCGGAGCCCGCCGCCGCGTCGTCGGAGACCAGCACGGCGCGGTCGGCACCCATCGCAAGCGCCTTGCGCAGCGAGTCGAGCGCCTTTTGCGGCCCGACCGAGACCGCGACCACCTCGCTGTCGGAGTCGCCCTTGAGCCGCAGCGCCTCCTCGACCGCGTTCGCGTCGAAGTGGTTGAGCGCGCCTTCACCCGACCGGTCGAGTCGCCTGGTGGTCGGATCGAGGCGGCTCGGCCCCTCGGGCACGTGCTTGACGCAGACGGCGATCCTCATCCCGGCGGGACTCTAGTGACGTCGCGCCGGGCGTTGGCTCACATGCGCTGCTCGAGCGCGCGCACGTCCTTCACGAAGGTCTTGCTGACCTTGTAGAGGCCGTGCTTGCGGACCGCGCCCTCGCCCTGGTACCAGCCGGCGAGCGCCAGCCGTTTGTCGCCGTGGAAGTCGTGCAGCAGATGTGAGAGGTAGGCGACGCCGGCGCGGACGTTGCCGTTCGCGTCGTGGCGCAGGCGATGTCCGATCAGGACGCTTTCCGAGAAGCGGAACGTCGTCGGCAGGAGCTGCATGATCCCCCGCGCTCCGACCGACGAGACGAGCGCGTTGTTGTAGCCGGACTCCATCCACGCGAGGGCGCGGACGAGATGAACGCTGACCCCGTAATGCACGGCCCAGCGGTCGAGCAGCCCGCGCACCGACGCGACGCTCTGGGTGCGCACGGCGGTCCGCACCGCGCTGACGTGCTTCACGTGCGCGATGTGCGGGACCCGCAGGCGCGTCCCGATCAGAAGGAACTTGCTCGGGTCGAGATGGTTCATGCGTGCGAGCTTCGCAACCGTCGTGTTGTAGTGGCGCGCGAGCCCCGAGAGCGTGTCGCCGGAGTGCACGACGTGGAAGGCGGTCAGGGTGCGGGTGCGGTGCTTCTTGTGGTGGGTCTGCTGGATCTTGGCGGCGATGGGATGCGCGAGCGGCGTGGGCTCGCGCTTGACGAGTGCCGTGAACGTGTTCGGGCCGACGACGCCGTCGTGGCGCAGGTGGAGACGTCGCTGCATGATGCGCACGCCGTGCAACGTCGGGCCGTCGAAGTACGCGTTCACGGGGACGCTGATCCCCTGGCGGACGAGCAGGAACTGGAGCACCGCGACGTCCCAGCCGAACGCGCCGCGGTGCAGGCTCCGTGCGCCGAAAAGCGGACGCCCGAGCGGCCCGAGGGCCTTGCGCGTGCGCGCGTTCGCGAGTCCGGTCACGGGCAGCTTCTGGATCCGCTGGAACGCGCGGACGGCCGCGACAGTCCCCGGACCCGAGATCGCGTCGATCGAGCCGCGGTAGAGACCCTGCGCGCGCAGCGCGACCTGCAGACCGGCGGTCTGCGGGTTCCGGCTGGAGGCGTGCGCGGCCGGGGCAACGGCCATGGCGGCGGCCGCAACCGCTGCGAGCAGAAGGATGCGCAGGCGCATGGGGTCCCGAACTACGCGCCCTTCGCCGGGAATCCTTCCTGCGTTACCTCCCGACGAAGCGAGGAGCGCGCTTCTCGGCGAAGGCGGCGAGGCCTTCCTTCGCGTCCTCGCCGGCGAACAGGTCGCCGAACTCCTCCGCCTCGCGCTCGAGCGCGCCGGGTGAGAGGTTGAGCAGCCGCTTGGCGACGCGCAGCGCAACCGGGCTCTTGGCAGCGAGCTTTCCGGCGACTTCGAGCGCGTGCTCGAGGACGGGATCGGCGATCGCGTTGACGAGGCCGATGCGTAGCGCCTCCTCCGCGTCGACGGACCGGCCCGTGAGGACGAGCTCCTTTGCGACGCCGAGCCCGCAGACGCGCGCGAGCCGCTGCGTGCCGCCCCAGCCCGGCACGATGCCGAGGTCTATCTCGGGCTGGCCGAGCCGGGCGTTGCTCGAGGCGTAGCGCAGGTCGCAGCCGAGCGCGAGCTCGCAGCCGCCGCCGAGCGCGAAGCCGTTGATCGCGGCGACCGTCGGCTTCGGCATCTCCTCGAGCAGGTGCGCCGCCTCGTGGCCCAGCGCGCCCCACTCCTTCGCCTCGTCCGGGCCGAGGCCGCCCATGTACTTGATGTCGGCACCCGCGACGAAGGCGCGCTCGCCCGCCCCCGTGAGGACGACCACGCGCGCCGAGTCGTCGTCGGCGAGCTCGCGCAGCCGGTCGCGGAGCTCGGTCAGGGTCTCGACGTCGAGCGCGTTGAGCGCCTCCTGCCGGTCGATCGTGACGACGGCGACCGCTTCTCGGCGGTCGACGAGGACGCTCACGCAGGGACCGCGCCGCGGATGAAGTCGACGATCTCGGTGGTGGGCGCGCCGGGCCCGAAGACGCCGGCAACGCCGAGCTTCCGCAGCTCGTCCGCATCGTCGTCTGGGATCGTGCCGCCGACCACCACGACGACGTCCTCGACCCCGTTCTCGCGCAGGAGCTCGAGGATGCGCGGCACGAGCGTCATGTGGGCACCGGAGAGGATCGAGATGCCGACCGCGTCCGCGTCCTCCTGGATCGCGGTCTCGACGATCTGCTCGGGTGTCTGGTGGAGGCCGGTGTAGATGACCTCCATGCCGGCGTCGCGGAGCGCGCGGGCGATGATCTTGGCGCCGCGATCGTGCCCGTCGAGACCCGGCTTCGCGACGACGACTCTGATCTTCCCGGCCACGGCGCGGAGCGTAACGGAACGCCGGAAGGGCCATGTCTAGGTGTCAGACACCTAGACATGGCCGAAAAGACCAGTCCGCCGGCCCTGAGCAGGCAGTTTCCATCCGGGCCGTGTCCGCGGGAGCCACGTCCGGTGTCAGACACCGGACGTGGCGGTTATGGACAGGTCTTCAGAAGACTGGGGTCTCGCGCCACGTGCCCCAGACCTCGCGCAGCGCGTCGCACATCTCCCCCATCGTGACGTACGCCCGCGAGGCGGCCATGATCGGCTCCATCAGGTTGCGGTCGTCGTGCGCCGCGTCCTCCTTCAGCCGCGCCAGCGCCGCCTCGGCGGCAGCCGTGTCGCGCCGCTCTCGCACGGCCTGCACCCGCTCGATCTGCTGCTGCTCGAGCGCCGGGTCGATGCGGAGGATCTCGAGCGGCTGCTCGTCCTCCATCTCGTAACGGTTGACGCCGACCACGACGCGCTCGCCGCGCTCGACCTCGGACTGGTAGCGGAAGCTCGCCTCGGCGATCTCGCGCTGCATGAAGTTCTGCTCGATCGCCGGGATCACGCCGCCGAGCTCGTCGATCCGCTCGAAGTAGTCGTACGCCTGCCGTTCGAGCTCGTTCGTGAGCTGCTCGAGGTAGTAGGAGCCGCCGAGCGGGTCGATCGAGTTCACGACGCCCGTCTCGTGGGCGATCACCTGCTGCGTCCGCAGCGCCAGCCGCACCGCATGCTCGGTCGGCAGCGCGAGCGCCTCGTCGAAGGAGTTCGTGTGCAGCGACTGCGTCCCCCCGAGCACCGCGGCGAGTGCTTCGATCGCCGTCCGGATCAGGTTCACCTCCGGCTGCTGCGCCGTCAGCGAGACGCCGGCGGTCTGCGTGTGGAAGCGCATCAGCCACGACCGCGGATCCTGCGCGCCGTACTTCTCCCGCATCTGCCGCGCCCAGATCCGGCGCGCCGCCCGGTACTTCGCGATCTCCTCGAAGAAGTCGAGGTGCGCGTTGAAGAAGAAGGAGAGGCGCGGCGCGAACGAGTCGACGTCGAGGCCGCGCTCGAGGCACGCCTCGACGTACGCGAACCCGTCGGCGAGCGTGAACGCGAGCTCCTGCGCCGCGTTCGATCCCGCCTCGCGGATGTGGTAGCCCGAGATCGAGACCGGGTGCATGAGCGGCAGCCGCTCGGAGCACCACTCGATCATGTCCACCACGAGCCGCATCGACGGCGCGGGCGGGAAGATCCACTCCTTCTGCGCGATGTACTCCTTGAGGATGTCCGTCTGGACGGTGCCGCGCAGCTGTTCGAGCGCGACGCCCTGCTCCTCCCCGACGCACGCGTAGAAGCCGAGCAGCATCGCGGCGGGGCCGTTGATTGTCATCGAGGTCGAGACCTCGCCGAGTGGGATTCCACCGAAGAGCGTCTCCATGTCGGCGAGGGAGTCGATCGCCACGCCCTCGCGGCCCACCTCGCCGAGCGAGCGCGGATGGTCCGAGTCGTAGCCCATCAGGGTGGGCATGTCGAATGCCGTCGAGAGTCCCGTCTGCCCGTGCTCGAGGAGGTAGCGGAAGCGCGCGTTCGTCTCCGCCGCCGTCCCGAAGCCGGCGAACTGGCGCATCGTCCAGAGGCGGCCGCGATACATCGACGGATAGACGCCGCGCGTGAACGGATACGCGCCGGGCCAGCCGAGGTCGCCCTCGTAGTCGATGTCGACGTTCTCGGGCGAGTAGAGCGGCTCGTTCTCGACGCCTGAGATGGTCGAGAAGAGCTCTCCCTGCCGTTCAGGCGTCGCCTCGTAACGGCGCCGCCACTCCTCGGCGCCGCCGGTCTGTTGCTCGTCGGTAGTCGCCATCAGACCCCGAAGTCTAGAGCGGGCGCTGACCGCTCCAGCCATTCACTCCAGCTGTCGGCCGGTCGCCGTCTAGCTCAAGGGGTGCCGGGGCGCCAGAGCGGCTCGTCGACGCCGGCCTCCGCGTTCGCGGCCCGCGCGAGCACGAAGAGGAGATCCGACAGTCGGTTCAGGTACACGGCCGCGAGCGGGTTCGTGTCCGGTACTGCGAGGACTGCACGCTCCGCGCGACGGCAGACCGCCCGCGCGACGAAGAGCCGCGCTGCCTGCTCGCTCCCGCCCGGCAGCACGAAGCTCTTCAACTCCGGTAACGCAGCGTTCGCGTCCTCGATCTCCTGCTCGAGCCGCTCGATCGCGTCGTCCGTGACGCGCAGCCGATCCTGGTTTCCGGCATACGGGACGGCGATGTCGGCGCCGAGGTCGAACAACTCGTTCCGGATGCGGTCGAG
>DATBAH010000077.1:0-3582 GCA_036271615.1 Gaiellaceae bacterium | reverse complement strand
GGCGCTACCGCTTCGCCGAGCAGCTTCCGGACGCGCTCGACGTGGTTGCGTCCGCGCTCCGCTCCGGCCAGAGCCTCGTGGGCGCGCTTGCGGTCGTCGTGGAGAGCGCCTCCGAGCCGATGAAGACCGAGCTGCAGCGGGTCGTCGCCGACGAGCAGCTCGGTGTGCCGATCCAGGACTCGTTGCGAGTCGTCGCGGCGCGGATGGCGAGCAGCGACGTGGACCAGTTCGCGCTCGTCGCCGAGCTGCAACGCGAGGCCGGAGGCAACGTGGCGGAGGTAGTGGAGCGAGTGTCGGAGACCGTCCGCGAGCGGTTCGACCTGCGGCGGCTCATCCAGACCCTGACGATGCAGGGCCGGATGTCGCGCTGGATCGTCTCGGCGCTCCCCATCGGGATCGTGATCCTGCTCCAGATCGAGAACCCCCACTACCTGCACCCGCTCCTCGCGACGACGGGAGGCCGGATCGTCTTCGGCCTCGCCGCCGGGTGGGCAGCGTTAGGGTCGTATGTGATCAAGAAGATCGTCGAGATCGAGGTCTAGGCCGTGGTCCTCTTCCTCATCCTCGGTGTCGTCCTCCTCGGAACCGCGGTGGCGCTCTTCTCGCGGGCGATGATCGTCGCGCGCATCCGGACCGTGGACAATCTCGTCCAGATCGGGCGCTACGGATTCGGAGGCGCATTCGAGCTCGAGCCTCCCGGCGGCGTGCGAGGCTTCCTCGACTCCACCGCATCTTCGATCGGACGGGTCTTCACCGAGCACTTCGGCGCCGACGAGGAGGGGCTGCGCAAGAGGCTCTCGGCTGCGGGTATGTACACGACCTCGCCGCGCACGCTGATCGGCTACGGGCTCCTTTGCGCCCTCGTGTTCCCCGCGGCGTGGATCTGGCTCTCCATCGTGTTCGGCGCGGCGACGAGGCTCACGATCATCGGCGCGATCCTGCTCGCCTTGCTCGGTTGGTTCGGGCCTGGATTCATGGTCCAGAAGCGGGCCGAGAACCGCCTCTACCAGATCGACCGCAGCATGCCGGAGCTCATCGACCTGCTCGTCGTGACGGTGGAGGCAGGCCTCTCCCTCGCGGCCGCGCTCCAGCTCGCGGGCGAGCGGATGCGCGGGCCGCTCGGCGACGAGCTGCGGATCCTGCTCCAGGAGCAGCAGATGGGACTCACGCCGGTGCAGGCGCTCGAGAACATGGTGCATCGCTGCTCGACACCTGCCGTCGAGTCCTTCGCGCGGGCCATGGTGCAGGGCCAGGCGCTCGGCGTGTCCGTCGGTCAGATCCTGCGCAACCTCGCGGTCGAGATGCGGAAGCGGCGGCGCGCGCACGCCGAGCAGCAGGCGCAGAAGGCGCCGATCAAGATGCTGTTCCCGCTCGTGCTGATGATCTTCCCCGCCCTGTTCGTGGTTCTCCTCGGACCGGCGCTGATCTCGATCCTCAACGCGCTCAACAACGCATGAGCGTGCCGACGCTTTCGGTGAACGAACCTTCCTCAGAGCCCGCCTCCGAGCCCTCCGAGCCCGCCTCCGATCCGAACGCGATCGACGGCCGGCCGCTCCAGGAGCTCCTGCCGACCGGAACGCTGCGCATCCTGGTCGCGGCGGCGATGGTGGGCGCCGTGGTCTGGAGCTTCGCCAAGTTCGGGTTCACCGGCCACGCGCTCCTCGGCGCCGTCCTCACCCCGGCGCTCGTCCTGCTCGCGGCGATCGACGCCAGAAACAAGCTGCTTCCGAACGTGATCGTGTTCCCGACGACACTCGCCGTGGCCGTGATCCTCCTCGCGAGCGCGCCCGGATCGTTCCTCGGGCATCTCGCCGTCGCATTGGCGGCCGGCGGCTTCTTCTTCGCGTTCGCGGCCTTCTTCCCGGGCAGCCTCGGCCTCGGAGACGCAAAGCTCGTCTTCCTGCTCGGGCTGGCGCTCGGCTCCAAGACGCTGGGCGCGCTCATCCTCGCGTTCTTCGCGATCGGCGCGGCCGCCGTCTACGTCGTGGCGAGGCGCGGGACCGCCGCGCGCAAGGAGACGATCGCCTTCGGACCCTTCCTCGCCCTCGCCGGGCTGGTGGCCTTCTTCCTCGGCTAGGAGGGTTGACGATGGCCGACGCAGTTGCCGAGACCCGTTTCCTCCGCGAGGAGGACGCAGCAGAGCGCCTGAGCGAGCTGCTCGACGCCGCGCGGCACGAGGTGTCCAAGGCCGTCATCGGACACGACGGAGCCGTCGACCTGATCCTGATCGCGGCGCTGGCCCGCGGCCACGTCCTGCTCGAGGGGCCGCCGGGCACGGCGAAGACCCTGCTCGCGCAGTCGATGGCGCGCGTGCTCGGCGCGAACTTCCAGCGGGTGCAGTTCACCCCGGACACGACTCCGACCGAGCTCGTGGGAACCCTGGAGCAGCGCGGCAGCGAGCTCGTGCTCGAAAAAGGCGCGATCTTCACGAACGTCCTGCTCGCCGACGAGATCAACCGCACCCCGCCGCGCGTTCAGGCCGGCCTGCTCGAGGCGATGCAAGAGCGCCACGTGACGGTGCGCGGGCGCACGTACTTCATCGACCCGCCCTTCTTCGTGCTCGCGACTCAGAACCCGTACGAGCACGAGGGCGTCTTCCCGATCACGGAGTCGCAGCTCGACCGCTTCCTCGTGAAGATCGAGCTCGACTACGGCGACGAGGATGCCGAGGTGCGGACGCTCGACCTCCCGCACCGCGGCGTCATCCCGGACATGCTCGGGGACATCTCGCCGCTGCTCGGGGAACGCGCCTTCATCGTCGCGCAGGAGGTCGTCGACGAGGTGCACGTGTCGGAGGAGATGACCCGACTGTGCGTGCGCATCGTCCGCGAGACGCGCCCGGTTGAGGCGGCAGAGCTCGGCGCGAGCCCGCGCGCCTCGCGGCACCTGATGACGGCTGCCAAGGCCCGGGCAGCAGCGCAGGGCCGGAAGTCGGTCGAGCTCGAGGACGTCATCACCCTGGCGCAGCCGGTGCTCAGCCACCGTGTCAACGCCGAGGAGGCGTCACCGTATGAGATCGTCGCCAACGCGGTCGAGAAGGCCCGGTCGCGCTAGCTGACCCCCACTTTGTCGGTCCCAAACCCTCCGGAAGGGGGGGAAAAAGCAGGCAACCCCGATGATAATCAGCAGGAAGCGCTTGTTTCGTTCAGAACTGGAGGCTCAATGTTCACCTACATCATCCTCGGCGTTCTCTTCGTAGTACTCATCTTCGCGTACTTCCGGGTGCGCGGCCGGCGCATCAGCCGCTAGCCCGCCCTCGGCAAGTCGCGTACTCGAAGCCGGTGGCGGCGGGTTCGCCCGCCGTCCGGCCACCAACAGGACCACAGGGGAGGGGTCGTGTCGGTTCGCGTCACCATCGAAACCGCCTCGAAGGCGGAAGCAGAGCTCATCGCCGAGCGCCTCCCGGTCAAGGCGCGCGCGGAGGCGTGGCGCGGTTTCGGGGTGATCCGCCTGGGCGCGAGGAGCCGGCAGGAGACGAAGGACTTCATCGAGGCCGTCTCGCAAAGCTTCGCGGAGCTCAAGCTGCAGTGGGCCCGCGTGCGCTACGACGACGAGGAGCGCGTCTTCCGCTCCAACGGGAAC
>DATBAH010000076.1:0-7330 GCA_036271615.1 Gaiellaceae bacterium | reverse complement strand
GTTCCGGGCCGAGGACCGCGTTCCGCGCCTGCCGGACCTCGCCGCGGCCCTCTGGCGCGGCTGTCGCGTCCGGATCCGCTACCGCGAGGGGCGTCGCGTCGTGCAGCGGACGCTCGACCCGCTCGGGCTCGTGGTCAAGGCCGGCGCCTGGTACCTCGTTGCCAACCGATCGGCCGGCATGCGCGTCTACCGCGTCTCGCGGGTCGTGTCGGTGCGCCAGCTCGGCGAGGAGCTGCGCCGACCGCGGGGCTTCGACCTCGCCGGTTACTGGGAGCAGTGGTCGCGAGAGTTCGAGGAGGGCCGGCCTCGCGTCGAGGTATCCGTGCGCGATCGGGGAGGCAACGAGAGAGTGCACGCGTACGAAGATCTCGGCGCCGCCTACCGCGAGCTCCTCCACCGCGGTCGTGAGCTCGAGGTGATCGCGCCGCCCGAGCTCCGAGAGCGGATCGCGGCGACCGTCGACGAGCTGGCGACGGTGTACGGCCGTAGCCCCTGCTAGCTTCGGGCTAGGTGGTGCGCCGGAGCAGGCGAGCCGCCGAGGCGATGGAGCCTCGCGACCCGAGCGGTCGCGGGGCTTTTTTGTTGGTCCAGTGGAGGGAGCAGGGGTGGTCAAGGTCGAGGCGGTGGTCGTGAGGGAGCGGGTCGAGACGGTGATCGACGCCGTCGAGGAGGAGACCGGCCACGTCGGGGTCACCGTCGTCGAGGCGATCGGGCACGGGAGCGAGCGCGGCGTGACGCACGAGTACCGCGGGCGCACGTTCGAGTCCCGCTTCCTGCCGAAGGCGCTCCTGACCTTCGTCGTGGACGACGCGCTCGCGGAGCAAGTCGTCGCCGCGATCGCCGACGCCGCCCGCACCGGCCACTCGTCCGGCGACGGCCTCTGCTGGATGTCGCCCATCGCCGACGTCGTCCATCACCGCACAGGGGAGCGTCTCTCATGACCCATCAGCAGCTGTTGATCGCCGCCAACACCCTCTGGGTCGTCGTGGCGGCCGTCCTCGTCATGTTCATGCAGGCGGGCTTCGCGTTCCTCGAGGCGGGGCTGACGCGGATGAAGAACGCGGCGCACATCGCCGGCAAGAACGTGCTCATCTTCGGCGTTGCGTCGCTCGTCTACTGGCTGGTGGGCTTCGGGCTTGCCTTCGGGGACGGGAACGCCGTCCTCGGCCTACACGGCTTCGCGCCTTCGATCGATGCGCTGCTCGCGGTCGGAAAGGCGCCGTTCGCCGCGTTCACCGGGATCCCGGGCGCGGCGGGCTGGCTGTTCGAGGTGGTCTTCGCGGGCGTCTCGCTCGCGATCGTCTGGGGCGCGATGGCCGAACGCGCGAAGCTCTGGGTCTACTTCGCGTTCGGCGCGATCTTCACCGTCGTCTACTCGCTCGTCTCCCACTGGATCTGGGCGCCGGGCGGCTGGCTGCAGCGGTTCGGGATGCAGGACTTCGCCGGCTCGACCGTCGTCCACTACCAGGGAGCGCTCGCCGCGCTCGCGGGCGCGATCCTGCTCGGCCCGCGGATCGGCAAGTTCGGCCACGACGGCCGGGCGAACGCGATCCCCGGCCACAACATGCCGTACGCCGTGCTCGGGACGCTGATCCTCTGGTTCGGCTGGTTCGGCTTCAACGCGGGCTCGACGCTCGGGGTCGCGACGGGAGGCCGGGTCGGCTTCTTCGGCTACGTCGCGCTGACGACGAACCTCGCGGCGGCGGCCGGCGGACTCGGCGGGATCTGCGTCGCCTGGCTCGTGCTGCGCAAGCCCGACGTCTCGATGATGCTCAACGGCGTCCTCGCCGCGCTCGTCGCGGTCACGGCCGCGTGCGGGTTTGTCGCGCCGTGGGCCGCCGTCCTGATCGGCTTCGTCGCAGCGGCTGTCGCAGTGGTGGCGGTGCCTCTCGTCGAGCGGCTCGGCATCGACGACCCGATCGGCGCGGTCGCGGTGCACGGCCTCGCGGGCGTCTGGGGGACGCTCGCCACCGGACTCTTCGCCGTTCCCGCTCTCGCCGCGACCGTCGGAGTCGGCCACGGCGGGCTGCTGTACACCGGTTCGCCGTACCAGCTCGGCGTGCAGGCGCTCGGTCTCGTAGCCGTCGCCGCGTTCACGTTCTCGGTCTCGTACGGCTCGCTCTGGACGATGAACCGGCTGTGGGGGATCCGGGTGGAGCCGCACGTGGAGACGGCGGGTCTCGACGTCGCGGAGCACGGCATGTGGGGCTATCCCGAGTTCTACATCCCGGTCCCCGGCGGCTACGGGACCGAGTCCCACGGCCATCTCGGCCTCGCGCACTCCCACGCCCGAGCGCCGGTGCCGGAGCCGCGCCTCGCGCCCGCCGCGGACGCGGCTGGATAGTGTCGGCGGCATGCCCTCGCTCTCGACGTACGCGGTCTTCCTGGCCACGGCGATCGTCTTGCTGCTCGTCCCCGGACCGGCCGTCCTCTATGTCGTCACGCGCAGCATCGAGATGGGCCGGAGCGGCGGCCTCGCCTCGGTCGCAGGCATCACCACGGGGACCGTCGCCTACGTAGCGCTCGCGACCGCGGGTCTCTCGTCGCTGATCCTCGCGTCGACGGCCGCCTTCGACGCCGTGAAGTACGTCGGCGCCGCGTACCTCTTCCTGCTCGGTGTGCGACGCCTGCTCGGACGCGGCCTCGAGCCGCCCGACGAGCGCACGGTGCCGCGGACCCGTCGGCGCGCCTATGCCCAGGGCGTCTTCGTCAACCTGACGAACCCGAAGACGATCGTCTTCATCTTCGCGTTCCTGCCGCAGTTCGTCGATCCGAATGCCGCGCATACCTGGCTGCAGGTGCTCGCGCTCGGTCTCAGCTTCGCTCTGCTCGGATTCCTGAGCGACAGCATGTGGGCGGTCGCGGCCGGAACGGTCGCCGACCGTCTCCGCGGCTCCGCGGGGATCGCGCGGGTGCAGCGCTGGGTCGGCGGTGGTGTGCTCGTCGGCCTCGGGATCCTCGCGGCGGTGTGGACGCCGAGCCGCGCCCGGTGACGATCCGCGATCTGCGTCCGGACGATTGGTCCGGCGTACGCGCGATCTACGAGGAGGGGATTCGTGACGGCAACGCGACGTTCGAGACCGAGCCGCCCTCGTGGGAGCGGTGGGACGGGGCGCATCCGCAGGTGCGCCTCGTCGCCGAACAGGACGGCTCGGTCGTCGGCTGGGCCGCCCTCTCACCGGCGTCGTCGCGCCATTGCTATCGCGGCGTGGGCGAGGTGAGCGTCTACGTCGCCGAGGCTGCACGCGGCGCCGGCCTCGGGCGCAAGCTCCTCGAGGAGCTCGTCGAACGCTCGGAGCAGGCGGGCTACTGGACGCTGACAGCCGGGGTCTTCCCCGAGAACGAGGCGTCGCTCCGGCTCCATCGCGCCTGCGGCTTCCGCGAGCTCGGAGTCCGCGAAGGGCTCGGCGAGTCGGCCGGCGTCTGGCGTGACGTCGTCCTCTTCGAGCGTCGCTCTACCCTGGTCGGCAGGTGAGGTACCAGTTCGTCGACTGCCGGTGGGAGCTCGGGAACCCGTCGCGCGGGCACGAGCTCTATCTCGACGGGCACATCCCCGCGGCCTCGTTCCTCGACGTGGACGCCGACCTCTCGGATCTGTCGATCCCGGACGCCGGTCGCCACCCGTTGCCTTCGGCGGAGCGCTTCGCGGCTGCAGCCGGCCGCGCGGGAGTCGGCGCAGGTGCGTATGTCGTGGTCTACGGGAACGGCGGCGGCCCGGAGCGGCTGTGGTGGCTGCTGCGCCACCTCGGCCACGACGGGTGCGCTGTCCTGCTCGGCGGAATCGAGGCCTGGGGAGGCGAGCTGGGCGCGGGCGAGGAGGAGATCGAGCCGGTTGGGTTCGTCCCGCACGAACGGAGCGGCGACACGATCGAGGCAGTCGAGATCGCCCGACGCCTGGCCGACCCGTCGCTCGCACTCGTCGACGCCCGCACCGCGAACCGCTGGCGCGGCGAGCCGAACGAGATCGACGACCCGTCCGGACGCATCCCGGGCGCGGCGAACGCGCCGTGGAACGAGCCGTTGCCCGCGCTTCCCGACGGCGAGCTCGTCGCGTACTGCGGCTCGGGCGTCACCGCCTGCGTGACCCTCCACCGCACCTGGCTTCGAGGCCGCGAGGGACGTCTCTACCCGGGTTCGTGGAGCGACTGGTCCAAGCGGGGTCTACCGCTCGAGCGCGGTTAGCGCCGCGAAGAGACGGCCGCGCCAGCCGCCGTCAGCGCGAATTTCGTCAGCGACTTCGGCATCCGCTGCGCGCCCTTGATCGTCGCGCGCAGGGCGTCGGCGAACTCCTCGACGTCGGCGTCCGTCACGACGAGCGGCGGCAGGATCCGGATCACGGCCATGTCGTGCCCGGCGACCTGGCTCAGGATCCGGTGCTTCGTGAAGAGCGGGACGACGACGAGCTGGGCGAACAACCCGCGCTGCGCGCGCTCGATGATGCGGTACGTCATGCGCCCGCCGCCCTGCGGCTCGCCGAACTCGATCGCCCATGCGAGCCCGAGCCCGCGGACGTCGCGCACGAGCTCGAACTCCTCCACGAGCGGCCGCGTCAGCTCGAGTAGCCGCTCGCCGAGTCGCGCGCTCTGCTCCACCAGGCGCTGCTCGCGCAGCTCGTGCAGCGTGGCGAGCCCTGCGGCCATCGCGAGCTCGTTCGGCGCGAACGTCGAGCCGTGCGACATCGCGTGCGGCATCGAGTCGAAGACCGCCTCGTGCACGGAACGGGCCATGAGGAGCGCACCCGAGGGGACGTAGCCGCCGGAGAGCGTCTTCGCCACGGTCACGAGATCCGGCTCGAGCCCCCAGTGCTGGAAGGCGAACATGCGGCCGGTCCGTCCGAAGCCGGTCAGCACCTCGTCGACGCAGAAGAGCGTCCCGTGGCGGCGGCAGAGCTCCTGCGCAGCTTCGAGGTAGCCGTCGGGCGGCAGGTGGATCCCCTTCCCCTGCACCGGCTCGACGAGGAACAGGGCGACGTCCTCGCGGCGCAGCTCGGCCTCGAGGGCGTCGAGGTCGCCGAACGGCACCTGCGCGAATCCCGGCAGGAGCGGCTGGAAGCGGTCGGTGAACTCGGCGTTGCCGTTGGCCGACAGGGAGCCGAGCGTCAGTCCATGGAAGCCGTGCTCGGCGGAGACGACCCGTGTGCGTCCGGTCGCGGCGCGGCCGAGCTTGAGCGCAGCCTCCACCGCTTCCGTGCCGGAACTCGTGAACAGGCAGCGTTCGATCTGCCCGCCGGCCAGCGCGGTCAGCTCTTCGGCGAGCAGGCCGGGCAGGAGCGTCGCCCCCATCGCGAGCATCCCCGGCGTCTCGAGCCCGAGCGCCTCGACGAGCGCTGCGCGGACCCGAGGGTTGTTCCGGCCGACGCCGTACATCCCGAAGCCGCCGAGGAGGTCGAGGTAACGCGTCCCGCCGGCGTCGAAGAGATACGCGCCCTCGGCACGTGCCCACGTGCGGTCGAAGCCGATCGTCCGCAAGACGCGCACGAATTGCGGGTTGATCGTGCGAGCCCAGAGGTCGAGATCCTCGCCGCGCCGCGAGTCGAGCAGCGCCTCGAGGCTGAAATCGCTCATCGCCTTCGGACTGTAGCTAGGAGGGTCTGAAGCGCTCGAGCAGCCGGTCCGCGTACCAGTCCTCCCAGCGTTGCTCGCGCGGCTCCGCGGTGTAGTCGCGGTCGAGCTGGACGAGCTCGTGGACGAGGTGGCTGCGGACGGGAGTCGCGCCGAGCAGCTGCGGCAGCTCGGAGAGCGTGAGGAGCCAGTCGGCGTACCACGACGCCCAGTCCGGATCGTCGCCGTCGACGATGCGGTAGACGACGTGGTGCGTCTCGCCCGCCTCGTGCAGGAGATCGGCGACGGAGCCTGCATCGGTCATACCCCCCGATCCTTGCACGCCGGGTGCGCGCGGCACAATGTCGCGCGGGCCCCCGTAGCTCAGTGGATAGAGCAGCGGTTTCCTAAACCGCGTGCGCATGTTCGATTCATGCCGGGGGCACTCGAAGGGATCGTGGAGGCTACGCGGGCCGGTTGAGCTCCTGGAGGAGGGCGCGGAGTTGAGCGAAGCGTTTGGGGCCGAGTTGTTGCTTCCAGGCGTCTTCCATTTCGGTGACTGCTTGGCGGATGACGATGCCGGCCTGGGTCCCGCGGGGGGTGAGGGCGATTCGTTTGGAGCGTTTGTCGTCGGGGTCGGGTTGGCGTTTGAGGTAGCCGCGGTGCTCGAGTTGGCCGAGTAGGTGGTTGAGTGCCTGTTTGCTGATGCGGAGTCGGGCGGCGAGGTCTGAGGGTCGTTCGCCTTGTGGGCCGGGGTATTGGGCGACGATCAGGTAGGAGGCGTCGAAGTCGGCGAAGCCGGCCGGCGGATTCGTCGCCGCGCCGCCCGGGCTCGCCCACTCGTTTCGGGTAGCCGACACTGGTCCCGCGCGCTGGCTCACTATCCACGCACCCGACGGCGGCTTCGCCGACTTCATGCGCGGGCTCCGCGACGGCATCCAAGTCGAGTGGGACATCGCGCCATTGCCGGCCGACGGAGGCCGGCCCGCAGAGCAGATCGTCATCAGCCGCCCACCCCGAGGGGAGTGACACTCGGCCGGGCCAGTGTTCCGGAATGACCCTGAGCGACGAACCCCTACGAGTGGATCGAGGGCGGCGCGTATTGCTGGAAGCAGGGTGGAACCACGCTGTGGATGATCGTGATCAGACCCGCCAGCGCGTTCCTGAACTGCCCGGAGCCGCTGCGGCCGGTGTGCACGATCGGTCTTGTTCTCCGAGAAGGCTGGTAGGAGAGTCTGTAGTGCCCCTTCGCCGCAACGACCACTCCGCTTGAATGCTGCGCCACAGTCCAGCCGTGCCTGCTGAGACACGCCGCGGTCTCTTGTGCGGTTGGAACGGGCGTGGCTTGGACGAACGGTGGTGCGTGGGCGATCCGTAGCGCCCCGAATGTCGCTGCGAGAAGAACGAGAGCGGCTCCTACGCCGCCCGCCGCTCGCGGGAGCCTCTTGCGGCGCGGCGGCTCGCCACTGACGATCTGATGTACCCGCTGATGCGACAGGCCAAGCTCCTTGGCGATCTCCCGGAGCGGGGTGCCGCTGCGGTAGAGGTCGAGGACAGCCGCGTGGTAGGCGGCGCGCTGAGATTCGGCCACATCGAGGGCTCGTTCGTATTCCTCGCGTAGCTTCTTGACCTGTTCCAGAGGATCCATGTCTATACCGCCTAGACACGTTACCAGGTAGGAGGACTGACGGCTGGGCCAGTGTTCCGGAATGACCCCTGAGCCCTGGTTAGGCTCTGCCTGTGTCGGAGCTACATCAACCGCCGAGCGAAGAGCAGCTGGCCACACAGCG
>DATBAH010000075.1:0-11930 GCA_036271615.1 Gaiellaceae bacterium | reverse complement strand
CCCCGCCCAGCGAAGTTCCCGGGCGCCGTAGGCGCCCGGCCGGTCGTGGATCTCGGGCTGAACGGGCGCACGGCGCTCGTCTGCGGCGCCTCGTCGGGGCTCGGCCTCGCAAGCGCCGAGGCGCTGGCAAAGGAGGGAGCGAACGTCGTCCTCTTCGCCCGCCGTGCCCACGATCTCTCCGAGCACGCGACGCGGCTCGGAGGCGTCGCGGTCGCCGGCGACGTGAGAGAGGACGCCGACCTCGAGAGCGCGGTGTCGACCGCGATCGAGCGCTTCGGCGGTCTCGACGTGCTCGTCTGGAACGGCGGCGGTCCTCCGCCCGGGACCGCGCGGGATGCCGACGAATCGTCGCTCGAGGCGGCCTACCGGCTCCTCCTGCGACCTGCGGTGACGCTCGTCCGCCTCTGCCTCGCGCACCTCGAGCGCAGCCCGGCCGGGCGGATCGTCGCGATTACGTCACTCGCCGCGCAGGAGCCGACCACGCATCTCGCCCTCTCGAACACGTTCCGGCCGGCACTCACGGGCTGGCTCAAGACGCTGAGCCGCGAGGTCGGGCCGCAGGGGATCACCGTCAACTGCGTCGCGCCGGGCCGGATCGCCACGGCGAGGCTCGACGAGCTCTATCCAGGAGGCCCGAGCGACGAGCAGCTCGAGGAGATCGGGCTGCGGCGGTGGGGCACGCCGCGTGAGTTCGGCGACGTCGTCTGCTTCCTCGCCTCCGAGCGGGCCCGCTACGTGACGGGCCAGACCCTGGTCGTCGACGGCGGACTGAAGCGGTTCCTGTTTTGAGGCGCTACCTCACACCGTGGCGCGTCGTCGGCGGAGTCGTCGTCCTCCTCGCGGTCACGCTGCTCATTCTCTTCAGCATCCCGTCCGGGAAGTTCCTCCTGCTCCCGGACGTCGCGCACCCGGTGTCGCCGCTCGTGCAGGTGCAGGGCGCGCGTCCCACGAAGCCCGGGACGCTCTACTTCGTCGACGTCGTGGAGCGTCGCGCGAGCGAGCTCGAAGCGCTCTTCCCGTGGATCCACTCGAAAGGCACGCTCGAGCCCGCCGGCGCGATCGTTCCCCCGTGCGCCACCGACGCGCAGGCGGAGACCGCCCAACTGCAGGAGATGGCCTTCTCCCAGCGCGTCGCCGCCGCCGTCGCCCTGCGGAAGCTCGGCTATCACGTCGTCGTCAAGCCGAGGGGGGTCGTCGTCTCCCAGCTCTTCGCCGACACGAACGCTCCCTGCAATCTCCAGCCGATGGACGTCATCGTTGCGGTAGACGGGAAGCAGACGCCGACGATCGCGAGCCTCCACGGCGTCCTTGCGGGCGTGAAGCCCGGCGCCATCGTCACGTTACGGGTACGCCGAGGTAGTCGGCTTCTGACGGAGCGGCTCCGGACCGTCAGGAGCGCCGCTGAGCCGGGGCAGGCGTTCATCGGCATCGGAGCCGGCCAGGCCGCGACGATCAAGCTGCCGATCCGCGTCTCGATCGACGCCAGCGGCATCGGAGGCCCTTCGGCCGGTCTCGCCTTCGCGCTCGAAGTCATGCAGAAGCTCGGTCACAACGTCCTCCACGGGCACCGGGTGGCCGCGACGGGAGAGATGGAGCTGAACGGTGCAGTCGCCCCGATCGGGGGCGTGAAGCAGAAGACGTACGGAGTTCGGGAAGCCGGAGCCGACGTCTTTCTTGTCCCGGCCGGGCAAAACGCGAGGGATGCACGCCGCTATGCCGGGCCGGTTCACGTCATTCCGGTCCGCACGTTCGACCAGGCGTTGCACGCCCTGGCAACGTTGCCGCCCGCGCAGTAGAACACATCTTTTTCCGGTATTCCAAAACTGCCGGAAATTCGTCAGTTTTCGTCTGCGGCAACGCTTGCTTCTGCGGTTTCTGCCCCTATCATCGCACCTCGAGAGCGGCCCGTACTTCCTAGAGCAAAGAGGATAATGAGCAAGCGTTCTAAGCCAACGTGCGCAGATTGCTACTTCCGTCGCGCCGGACTGTGCGCCCTCCCCGGCGAGACGATCTGCCCGACGTTCCGCGTCCAGTCTCTCGGCACGCTCGCTCCGCCGCCCCAGCCGCGCCTCGTTCCGCGCGCGCTGGCGGTCCACGCCGCGGCGTAGCTCATAGGATCTCGGCGTGCGCTTCCTGCGCCGCCACCGGATCGACACCGACGAGGTCGCCGATCGCTGGCAGCCGCGGCTCTACGTGCGGCTGATCGTCCTCGGGCTGCTCGTCGCATACGCCATCGGGTTCGTGCTCGAGAACCGGGGGCAGGTGCACGTCCATTTCGTGCTCACCTCGGCGCACGTGTCGCTCGTCTGGCTGATCCTGCTCGCGCTCGGCGTCGGCCTGCTCGGCGGGATCCTGCTCGGGCAGCTAGAGCGCCGCCGGCGCCGTCGCTCGAATGAGCGACCCGAGCACTGAGACTCCCTCGGCGATCTCCGCGGGCGACGGGAAGCTGAAAGACAGCCGAAACGCCTGCTCGCCGCCCCGCCCGCCGGGGAAGAAGTCGCTTCCCTCGACGAACGTGACCCCGGCCTTCTCCGCCTCCGCGAGCAACTCGGCGGCCGGCGGTCCGGAAGGGAGCTCGACCCAGACGAAGTAGCCGCCTTCGGGCCGCGTCCAGCTCGCGTCCTCGGGCAACTCGCGCGCGAGAGCCTCGAGCATTGCGTCGCGGCGCTCGCCCAGGAGGCCGTTCACCCGCACGAGATTCGGGCCGAAGCTGTCCCGCCGCAGGAACTCGAGCACCGTCGCCTGCGAGAGGTACGGCGGCGAGATGTAGGTCGAGACCGCGAGCGCCTCGATCTCGGCCGCCAGCTGCGCCGGCAGGACGTACCAGCCGACGCGCACCCCGGGCGCAACCGTCTTCGAGAAGGACGAGCAGTACGCGATCTGCTCCCCTGCCGCGAGCTCGAACATGCTCGGCACGGGATCGCCGTCGTAGCGGACGAGCCCGTACGGGTCGTCCTCGAGCACGAGGAGCTCCCGCTCCCCGGCGAGCTCGGCAAGGCGGCGTCGCCGCTCGACCGAGAGCGTCCGTCCACTCGGGTTCTGGAAGGTCGGGATCGTGTAGAGGAAGGCGGGAGCGGCGCCCGCGTCGAGCGCCTCCTCCACGGCCTCCGGCACGAGCCCCTCGTCGTCCATCTCGAGCGGCACGATCTCGGCGCCGAGCCGGTCGAGGATCTTCAGCGGGCGGTCGTACGTCGGCGCCTCGACGAGCACGCGCGTGCCGGGCTCGACGAGCTGCTCGGCGAGGAAGACGAAACCCTGGAGCGCGCCGCTCGTGATCACGATGCGCGAGGGATCGACGCCGTGCTGCTCGGCGAGCCGCTCCCGCAGCGGCCCGTAGCCGCCGCCGGGGCCGTAGCTGAGGATCGCGCGTCCGTCGCGCTCGAGCGCCGCGCGCGCGCAATCGGCGAGCTCCTCGACGGCGAGACACTCCGGAGCCGGGGCTCCGCGGGCGAACGAGATCATCGTTTCGAGCCTAACGTCTGCCTCGGCGCGCGCCGGCTACTTCATCCGCTCGGCCACCATCTGCGCGACCTCGGTCGGCGTCGTGCCGACCTCGATCCCGCGGGCCTCGAGCGCCTCCTTCTTGCCCTGCGCCGTCCCCGACGAGCCGGAGATGATCGCGCCCGCGTGGCCCATCGTCTTGCCGGGTGGCGCCGAGAAGCCCGCGATGTACGCGAGCACCGGCTTCGTGACGTGCTCGGCGACATAGGCGGCGGCCTTTTCCTCTTCGTCGCCGCCGATCTCGCCCACGAGCACGATGAGCTCCGTCTGTTCGTCCGCCTGGAACTTCGCGAGCACGTCGACGAAGGAGGAGCCGACGACCGGGTCGCCGCCGATGCCGACGATCGTCGAATTGCCGAGCCCGAGCTGCGTGAGCTCGTGGCCGATCTGGTACGTGAGCGTGCCCGAGCGCGAGACGAGCCCCACGCTGCCCTCGCTGAAGATCTCGGCCGGGATGATTCCCGCGTTCGCCTTGCCCGGCGAGAGCACGCCGGGGCAGTTCGGACCGATCATCGTCGTTCCCTGGCCCCGGAAGTACGTGTACGCGCGCAGCATGTCGTGGGCGGGGATGTGCTCGGTGATGCAGATCACGGTGCCGATGCCCGCGTCCACGGCCTCGTAGATCGCGTCGACGGCGAAGCGCGCCGGCACGAAGATGAGCGAGGTGTTCGCGCCGGCCTCGCCGACGGCCTCGGCGACCGTGTCGAAGATCGGCACGCCTTCGACGTCCTGTCCTCCCTTGCCCGGCGTGACGCCTGCGACGAGGTTCGTGCCGTACGCCCGGTTGCGGAGGCCGTGGAAGCGGCCCTCCGACCCGGTCAGGCCGGCGACGACGAGGCGTGTGTCGTTGTCGACGATGACCGCCATCTACCTGGCCTTCGTTCCCTTCAGGACGACCGTCGGCAGCTCGAGCCGACCGTTTCGGATGCGGCTCTCGAGCAGCTCACAGATGCGCGGCCGGACGTCATCCGGCGTCTCGGTGCGGTCGAGCCAGTCCGCGAAGTCGGTCTCGCGCACCAGGACGGCCTCGTCGGCCACCTCGAGCCCGGCCAGCTCGAAAAACGTGCGCCACTCCGGAACGCCGTAGTTGCGGACGTGGCTCGGATCCCGCAGGCGGTCCGCCTCCTCCGCGGACTCGCTCGTGAACGTGTTGTCGCAGATCACGACCCGGTCGCGGGCGACCCGCGCCATCTCCTTCAGCGCGGCGAGCACGTCCGGGAAATGGTGCGCGGCGATGCGGCAGGCAACGGCGTCGAAGCTCGCGTCGGCGAACGGGAGGTGGTCGGCCGGCGCGATTGCGTCGGGCTCCATGCCCGGCGCCGCATCGACCGTGACGACGGTCGCTCCGGCCTCCCGCAAGCGCCGCGCGACGTGGCCGCCGCCGGTGGCGACGTCGAGCACGGTCACGCCCGGAGCGGGCTCGCACCACGCGACCACGAGGTCGAGGTCCTCACCGGACGCATGCGTCTGGCTCGTGCGGTACGCCTTCGCGCGGTCGTTCCAGACGTCCGTCACGCAGCAGCCTCCGCGAGCTCCACGGCGCGTCGCGCGCCGTCGAGCATCGTCGCCTCGGGATGGATGTTCTCGCGGCCGGCCTCGGCGAGGATCTGCCGCCCCTCCTCGGCGTTCGTCCCGTCGAGTCGGACGACGATCGGGTAGCTCGACATGTCGAGCCGGTCGAGCGCCGCGAGGATCCCGCGCGCGACCTCGTCGCAGCGCGTGATGCCTCCGAAGATGTTGAAGAAGATCGAGCGCACCTGCTCGTCGCGGGTGATCACCTCGAGTGCATCGACGACGCCCTCCGCGCTGCCTCCGCCGCCGAGGTCGCAGAAGTTCGCGGGCCGTCCTCCGGCGTGCGCGACGACGTCGACCGTGGACATCCCGAGACCGGCCCCGTTCGCGAGCACTCCGACGCTGCCGTCGAGCTTCACGTACGTGACCCCCTTCTCGCGCGCGAACGTCTCGATCGGGTCGGCGGCAGTCGGATCGCGCCACTCTGCGATGTCCGGATGGCGGAAGAGCCCGCTGTCGTCGACCGTGAACTTCGAGTCGAGCGCCTTCACCTCGCCCTCCGGCGTGACGATGAGCGGGTTGATCTCGCAGAGCATCGCGTCGAACTCGACGAAGGCCTTGTAGAGCTTCTCCACGATCGCGGCGATCTGCTTCTGCTCGGAGGGATCCTCGACCCCGCCGCCGTAGACGAGCCGTCGCGCCACCCACGGCTGGAAGCCCTCGAGCGGGTCCACGTGGAGACGGACGAGCGCATCCGGGCTCTCCTCCGCGACCTGCTCGATCTCGACGCCGCCCTGCGTCGTGAACATGAAGAGCGGCTTCTTCGCGCCACGGTCGAACGTGATGGAGAGGTAGTACTCGCGTGCGATGTCCGACGCCTGCTCGATCCAGAGCGTGCGGACGACGTGGCCGTTGATGTCGAGGCCGAGGATGTCGCGTGCCTTCGCCTCGGCGTCGGCCGGATCGTCCGCGAGCTTGACGCCGCCGGCCTTGCCGCGCCCGCCGGTCAGCACCTGCGCCTTGACGACCACCGGGCCGCCCAGCTCCTCGGCTGCCGCGCGCGCCTCCTCCGGTGTGGTGGCGAGACGCCCTTCGGAAACGGGGATCCCGACGCGCCGGAAGAGATCCTTGCCCTGGTACTCGTGAAGGTCCACCGGCGCCGGACACTAACGACGCGACGCCGGTGGACCGCGCAGTTCCGGTTCTACGGGTACGGGTTGGTGGGCTCGGTGATCGTGGTCGACGTCCCGCCGCCCGCCGGAGGCGCCGACTTGTTCGCGCTGCCGGCCGCAGAGACGACCCACCACTTGCCGCCGAAGAACTTCTGACCCTGTCCGGCGATCTGTCCGGCGCCGTGGTCCAGCTTGTACAGGTAGAGCGGGTGCCCCTTGTACGTCACCTGGAGCTTTCCGTTCTTCCGCTTCGTCGTTCCCAGGAGCTTGGCCTTGACGCCCGTGGCGGCGCTCACCTTGCCCTTCTTCATGAGCGGCGGCCAGAAGGTCGCGCACTGCCCGTAGCAGGCGCTGCGACCGTGCTTGTCCACCACGAAGAGATAGAGCGTCCTGCCCGAGCTCGTCGCGAGCACCTGGCCGACCTTCGTCTGGTGGAGCGCGACGCGCCCGGCGGTCGAGTTGCTCGCAGCGGACGAACCGGAGCTCTGATGTGTGACGGCCGCGGCTGCGGCTACGCCGGCCGCGGCGAGCCCTAGGCCGAACACCGCTGCGACGACAGTTCTCTTCAGCATCTCTCTCCTCCTACTGGGTTCGCCGGTGTCTACGCGCGCCGGCAGGCCGCGGATTGCGGAGGAGCTCTAGTCGGCTTCGATCGTGCAGATGACCTGCCCGGTCGTGACGGGCCGGCCGGGCTCGACGGAGAGGCTCCGGATGATGCCGGCGCGGTGAGCGTGCACCTCGTTCTCCATCTTCATCGCCTCGACGACGCAGATCACCTGCCCCGGCTCCACCTCGTCGCCGTCGGACACCGGAACGGCGAGGACCGTGCCCTGCATCGGTGAGACGACCGCGTCACCACCGCCCGCGCCTGCGCCGCCCCGGCGCACTCGCTCGCGCCGCCGCTGCGCCAGCGCGCGCCACTCGGGCTCGGGCTCGGACAGGCGCACCTCGAAGCGCCGCCCGTCCACCTCGACGGTGCGAACGCGCTCCATCGCCCTCCCGTTCGGACCTGTCGTTCCTTGTAACAGACTGTTACTTGGTTGGGCGACGGCCCCGTCCAGCTCGCCCGCGCGTGCGGCGAGCTCCGCAGACTCGACGACGCCGTGGCACGTCTCTCCGGCGACGAAGCACGGATGCTCCAGGAGCGCCTTGTGGAAGCCGATCAGCGTGGTCGGCCCCTCGATCCAGAACTCGTCGAGCGCGCGCAGCATGCGCCGCCGTGCCTGCTCTCGGTCGACGCCGTGGACGATGAGCTTCGCGACCATGGGGTCGTACGCGGCCGAGACCTCGTAGCCGGCGGCGACGCCGGAATCGACGCGCACACCCGGGCCGGCCGGCTCGCGGTAGCCGGTCACGAGAGCCGGCGCCGGGAGGAAGCCCTGGGCCGCGTCCTCTGCGTTGATCCGGCACTCGATCGCGTGACCGCGCAGCTCGACGTCCTCCTGCCGCACCGAGAGCGGCTCGCCGAGCGCCACGAGAACCTGTTCGCGCACGAGATCGAGCCCGGTCGCCATCTCAGTGACCGTGTGCTCGACCTGGATGCGCGTGTTCATCTCCATGAAGAAGTAGTCGCCTTCGCGCGTGAGCAGACCCTCGACCGTGCCGGCGGAGCGGTATCCGCAGGCCCGGGCGGCCTCGACGCCGATCGTTCCGATCCGCTGCCGCAGCGCCTCGTCGACCGCGGGCGACGGCGTCTCCTCGATCAGCTTCTGGTGGCGGCGCTGAATCGTGCAGTCGCGCTCGCCGAGGTGGACGACGTTGCCGTGCGCGTCGGCGAGCACCTGAACCTCGACGTGCCGCGGATCGACGATGAGCTTCTCGACGTAGACGTCGGGGTTCGCGAAGTACGACTGACCCTGCCGCCTCGCACGCTCGAACGCCGGCTCCGCCTGCCCGGGCTCGTGTACCTCCTCCATCCCCTTGCCGCCGCCGCCCGCCGCGGCCTTGATCAGGAGCGGATAGCCGATCTCGTGGCCGAGCGCGAGCAGCTCCTCGACCGAACCGACGGGATCGGTCGTCCCGGGGATGATCGGGACGCCCGCCTCCTGCATCGCGGTGCGAGCCGCGGTCTTCGAGCCCATCAGCTCGATTGCGGCGGGGGGTGGCCCGATCCAGACGAGTCCGGCGTCCTCGACGGCCCGCGCGAAGGCTGCGTTCTCGGCGAGGAAGCCGTAGCCCGGGTGGAGGGCCTGTGCTCCTGAGCGCTGGGCGGCGTCGAGGATGCGCTCGACCGCGAGGTAGCTCTCGGCCGCCGGCGTCGGCCCGAGCAGGAACGCCTCGTCGGCGTACGCGACGTGGAGCGCGGCGCGATCTCCCTCGGAATAGACGCCGATCGCGCCGATCCCGAGCTCGCGGAGCGTGCGGAAGATGCGGATCGCGATCTCCCCTCGGTTGGCGACGAGAACCTTCTCGAACATGGGCGGGCCGTATTCTCCACGCCGTGGACCTGACACCGGCGGACAAGCTCACGGTTGCGCGCGTCGCGGCCGTCCCGATCGTCGTCGTGCTCTATGCCTGGAGCTTCCCCAACCACGACTACTGGGCGACCGCCGTCTTCTGCGTCGCGATGACCACGGATTGGTTCGACGGGAGACTCGCCCGCCGGCACGGGTACTCGTCCTCGGTCGGCTCGCTCCTCGATCCGATCGCCGACAAGGTGCTCGTGCTTGCCGCGCTCGTGATGCTGGTCGAGCAAGGTGTCGCTCCGGGCTGGATGGTCGCCGCGATCGTCGTGCGAGAGGTGCTGGTCACGGGCCTGCGGCAAGCGGCCATCGAGCGCGGCGTCGTGCTGGCTGCGCGTGATCTCGGGAAGCTGAAGACGTGGGCTCAGGCGGTCGCGGCGGCGGTCGCCGGATTCGCGGCCGCCGGCGCCTGGACGGACCGCGCCGCGTGGTGGGCGTTGCTCGTGGCCGTCATCCTCACGTGGGTATCGGGCCTCGATTACGCGCGCAGCGCGCCGCGGCTGCTCAGCAGAGCACAGCCGGAATAGCTCGGCCGGTCAGGCCGCTATTCGCTGGGCTTGGCACCACTCGTCGAAGCGGGCCCACGCACGCAGGTACTCGCGCATCGCGTAGAAGCCCTCCTCGACCTCGGCGCGGACCGCCCAGTGGCAGTGGCCGCAGTAGCCCTGGTCGTCGACGGCCGGAGCCTCGTTGCAGCGGATGCATTCCTCCCACATGTGGGGGGAACGCCCGGCGGCTGGCTGCGGTTACGGCTCGTCTTCGTCGTGGGCGGGGAGGAGCGCCACGGCCCATTCGGAGCCCGTCGGCTGCTCGGCGTCCTCGGCGGCGAGCGCGGCGAGGATTGCCCGGCGCTCCGCCTCGCCGGGTTTGGGCGTGATCCGGACGGACATCACCCGAAGAGGGTAATGCCCTGCCCTCTCTCGGCCGATGGAGGAGTCGTGGGTCAGCGTCTCGCAATGCTTGCGGCTGCATGCGCTGTCGCCGGGGTCTCCACGGCTGCGGCTGCCGGGTCAGCCAAGAGTCCCCCGAACTGGGCGGCTCCGCAGATCGCCACCGTCGTGGCGCACAAGCTGATGGAGGCGAAGAGCGTGAAGAAGTTCCGGCCCAACGCCACGCTCACGCACCAGACGCTCGCGAATCTCGGCAGCGACCTGAAAGAGCAGCTCGGGACACCGCCGGTTCCGTCCGACCCGAGCTCCGACCCGACGGACACGACGACGACCGGGACGACGACCACCGGCGGGACGACGACCACGCCGGTCTCGGATCCAACGGGGCAAGAGACGATTACACAGCTCGATCGCAGCCTCGTGCAGGCGATCGGGCTCGGCAAGGCGGCGAAGGAGTTCGTGCAGGGCGCCCAGGCTGCGGGCCTCAAAGTGCCCAGCCGCTTCGGTACCGAGACGGTCGCGCGGCTGCTCGGGCTGCGCCTGAACCATCCCGCTGCGCAGGACTTCCTCGAGCTGCGGCCACAGGACCCGGCCACGCGCGCCGAAGCCGCCTATTCGGCGGCGCAGATCCTCGGCTTCGGCGAGCTCGACGAAAGCTGGCAGATCGCCCAGGTGAAGAGCCTCGCGGCCGACCTCGCCCTCCCGGTGCTCAGCGACTGGCAGCAGCAGATCCTGACCGTCGCGTTCTCCAAGATCGGGATGCCGTACATCTGGGGCGGGACGAGCGACAACACGGAGACCGACTTCGGCGTCACGGCTCGCGGCGGCTACGACTGCTCGGGCTTCGTCTGGCGCGTCTACAAGCTCCAGAGCTATCCGAGCGAAGGAAGCCTCTCCTCGACGATCGAGGGCCGCACGACGTACCAGATGAGCGTCGAGGTCCCGCGCTCGAAGAGGATCGGCTTCAAGAAGCTGCAGCCCGCGGACGTGGTCTTCTTCGGCACGAAGGGAACGAAGTCCAAGGGCTCGCAGGTCTTCCACACCGGGATCTACGTCGGCAACGGCTGGTTCATCCAGTCGTCCGACGAGGGCGTCGCACTCGCCCGGCTCACCGGCTGGTACAAGCAGCGCTTCGCCTGGGGCCGTCGGCCGCTGCGCGAGGCAGGGCTCGAGCCCTAACCCTCGAACAAGCCGTTCTGGGCCTGCAGTTACCCCCTTTTAGGGGCGCCGCTACCCCCTTCGGGTGATTCCCGGTCCGAGAGGCCGCGCCCACAATTCCTCTGTCTGGCGTCCTACGACCGTTCGTCCCTGGAGGCACAATGCTCGAGTGGAAGTCTCGCCTACTGATTCTTCTGGCCTTCGCCGCGGTGCTTGCAGCGGTATTCGGCCAGGGTCTCATCGGCGCCCACAACTTCGGCTGGTAAGAACCCGCCGACCTCGTAGGGGAGGAATCGGTGGCGGCTGACCGGCAGCAGGCTGTCGAGACGACGGCCCTCGCCGGAATTCCGCCCAGAGTCTTGGCGGTAGTGGCGCCCGTGATCGTCGCGGGCGCCGTCACCGTCGCCTTCGCGATCTTCCGCTATGTCGACGCGCCGCGTACGGCATCGGACGTCGCAGCGCTCTTCGGCCTCATGGCGAGCATGGCGCTCGCCGAACGCTTCCCGGTGCCCGTGGAGGGAGTGAGCGCGGGCGGCGTCACGCTCGGGTTCGTCTTCTCCGTCTCGGCGATCATCCTGCTGGGCTGGCCCGCCGGCGTCATCGTCGCCGCGGGCGGCCCCACGTTCACGCACCTGCTCCAGCGCCGCCCACCGCTGCGCGTCGCCTACAACGGCTCGATGTTCGCGCTCTCGGCGCTCGCAGCCGGGCTGGCGATCGAGCACGTTCAGGGGAGCTCGACGGGCGTGCTCGTCGCGCGGGTCGTGCTCTGCGGCTTCATCTACTACTGGGTCGTCAACCTCATCCTCATCAGCGCCGTCCTCTCGGCAGACTCCGGGCGGTCGTTCTTCACCATCGCGTGGGAGAACATCAGGCAGACCACGGCGCCGTTCGCGTTCATGGCTTCGGCCGCGCTGACCCTCATCGTGCTGTGGCAGCGCGAGCCTGCGCTCTCGATCGCACTCGTCGGCCCGCTGCTGGCGATCGCGCTCTACCAGCGCTCGACCCACAAGGCGATGCGCGCCATGCGGCTCGCCCTGACCGATCCGCTCACGGGTCTCGGCAACCACCGCAGCTTCCACGAGCGGCTCCAGCGGGAGCTCGTGGTGGCGGAGGAGAAGGGCGCGGTGCTCGCGCTCTGCCTGGTCGACTTCGACGACCTGAAGAGCGTCAACGACCAGTTCGGGCATCCGGTCGGCGATCTCGTGCTCGGCCAGGTGGCATCTCGCCTGCGTGCG
>DATBAH010000074.1:0-15874 GCA_036271615.1 Gaiellaceae bacterium | reverse complement strand
TCGCGCGAATAGCGCTGCTATTCACGCTCCCTGCGTCCTTGCATCGCACTCGCCCATCACGCCCAGTCGGCGCGTGGTCATTCCGTTAGAAGCTCTAAGACAGCCGCAAGGCGGCGACTTAGCCGGAGGCCGCACAGCGCGGCCAGACGGCCCGTGCTTCATTGCGTTAGAAGCTCTTAGCCACCGGCCTTCGGGGCTGCCTTGGTCTGAGCGTCTATAACCGCCGGAGGTGCTAACCGCTCTGGTCGTAGGTCGGGCCGCCAACTTCCGCGAGAGGTGCGAGTGGACGATCAGAAGCGCCTCTATTGCGTGTGCACCCCACTGCGTCGGGGGCCTCCGAACCCCGTCGACGCGAAGGCGGCGGCGTAACGGTGCGTTACGTCGCCGCGACGGAACAGCGCCTTCAATCTGCGCGAACCCAAATGTGCCTTCAGCACGGAGCCAACGGGAGACCGCGTCTCTCGTTGGCGCAGTTCCTTCATCCCGCGCGAAGGGCGAAGCTCTTCGCGCGGAACCTACGGGAGCTCTTCGGCGGTGCGGAGCATGCCCGCTCCCAGCAGGCCCAGTGCCGCGAGCAGGCTGATGTAGAGGCCGATCCCGCGGGAGGTCTCGACGAAGTACGTGTCCGGCACGGAGATCAGCCGGATGAGGACGAAGATGACGGCGAGTGCGCCGAGCGCGATCAGCAGCAGCCGGTCGGGCACGGCCGCCGGCAGCAGGATCCCGGCCTCGCGCGACGCCTCGAGGATCAGCGTGACGAGCCCGACGAAGAAGACGAGCTTGCCGAGCGTGCCGGTGTGCCAACCCGTGACCGACAGCGTCAGGCCGTTGGCGAGCGTCCCCGAATACCAGTCGGTGAACGCGGAGATCGTGAGGACGAGCCCGGAGACCCACGCGAGCCGGACTCCCCAGCTTCCCACCAGCGGCGTCGCGCGCTCGGGCCGCGTCTGACGGCGCTCGGGTCGCATCCGAAACGGACGGGCCGGCTCGGGCTCAGGCGTTTGCACAGGCGCAGTATGGGCAAAAAGGGGGACCGGCGCGCACGGAGACTGACGCGGGCTCGTCGCGTGCACCGTCCGGCCGGAATACTTTCGGACGGTGACCACGTTGGTCGATCCGAGGGACGCGCGGTTGGGGGCCGCTTCGCTCGCGGCGCTCGTGCGTGCGGTCACTGCCGCGGCGGGGTCGACCGGCGTCACCGACGCGCTCCGGACGCTGGCAGAGGCTGCGCAGGCCGTCGCGGGTGCCGACATCGCGCTCATCCGCTCCCTCGACGACAGCGCCGAGCGACTCGAGGCGGTGGCCGTTGCAGCACCTCGGGCGCGTGCGGCAGAGCTCTACGGAACGGTGCTGAGCGCGGCGGAGCTTCCTCTCGCCACGCTCGACGAGCTCGCACAGGCGCCGGCAGCCGTGCGTCGGATCGCCGAACGGACCGGCGCGACGCGGCTCCTCCTCGTGCCTGCGCGTGCGGACGGCTACGCCGTCTCGGTCGAGCTCTACCGCGTCGGTGAGCCATTCGGCGCCGAGCAGCGGCTGGCCGCCGAGCTGTGCGCCGCTCAGGCGGCGCTCGTCCTTCGCGCGTTCGCCGGCGTCGGCGACCCATCCTCGCTCGCGCGCCCGGCGCTCGAGTTGGCGGGCGAAGCGCTTGCGGTGGCGATGCAGGAGGAGGACGCCGCGGCCGAGGTCGTCCGCCTGGCCGCAGGCGTCGCAGGGGCGACCGCTGCGGTCCTCTGGGAGAGCCGCGACGACGGGTTCGCCTCCGCCGCCTCATGGGGCATCGACACCGTCGCGGATCTCGGGGCCGCGCGCGACGTCGCGGAGCGAGCGCTTGCCGAGCCCGGGCCGGTCTCGGCGCATGTCGCCGGGCTGCCTCAGGACTGCGCCGTCTCAACCACCCTGCCGCTCGGCCGGCCGCCGCTCGGCGTGCTGCAGCTCTTCCATCCGGCCGGCGACGAGCCGGACGGGGAGCAGCTCACGAAGCTGGCGACGTTCGGCGTCCGCGCAGCGCACGCCCTGCGCACCGGCGAGCACGCTCGCCTGCTCGCGCTCGAGCTCGAGCGCACGCAGGCGCTGCTCGAAGTGATCGTGCAGGCGACCGCGGAGCTCTCGGTCTCCCACACGCTGGAGACGGCCGTCGACCGGGTCGCCGAGCTCCTCGGCGTGGACCGGGTGGCCGTCTACCTCCGGGTCGGCGACGACGGCGAGCTCGAGGAGGCGGCGAGCCGCGGCCTCGCGGGCCCGCACGCCCGTGTAGCGGACAGGCTGCTCGATGTCGCGCTCGGGCCTTCGCGCGAGCGAACCGTTCTCGACGTCGCCGACGTCGTGCAAGACGCTCGGCTCGCGGCCGCCGCGGCGGCCGCCCGGGAGACCGGGATCGGCTCCGCACTCGCCGTGCCGCTTGTGGCGCGCGGCGACGTCGTCGGTCTCCTCGCCGCCTATCCGGCGGGGCGGCTCGAGGCCGGCGAGCACGAGACGGCCTTGCTCGCCGCACTCGCCGGACAGCTCGCGGTCGCCGTCCAGAACGCGCAGCTCCACGAGCGGGCGACCCGCCTCGGGGAGGAGCGCGAGGCGGCGCTGGCCGCCGAGCGGGCCGCCGCAAGGCAGGTCCGCGCCCTCTACGAGGTCTCACGCTCCTTCGCGCAGAGCCTCCGCCTCGACGAGACGCTCGACGCCCTCGCCCGCACCGTCGTCGAGGTGCTCGACCTCGACGCCGCTGTCGTGCGGATGCCGGATGAGCGCCGGGAGCAGCTCGTGCCGCTGGCGGTACACATCCGCGAGGCGCCGTTCGCCGAGCCGGTCCGCGCGATCTTGACCCAGCCTGTCCCGTTCGGGCAGCGGAACGTGCAGCGGCTCTTCCGAGACCGGCGCGCCTTCCGGCTCGGCCGCGGCCGCGGAGAGCAGTTCCTGCCGGCCCTCGTCCCGTTCCTCGAGAAGGGCTGGACGGCGGCCGTCGTCCCGGTGGCCCTGCCGACCGAGGTGGTCTCCTCGCTGTGGATCTTCTCGTTCCGGCCGGGCAGCCCGCTCTCGCAGGAGACGGTCGAGGCAGCCACCGCGCTCGCGGCGCAGGCCGCCCTCGCGATCGACAACGCCCGGCTCTACCAGCAGCAGAAACAGTTCGCCGACACGATGCAGCGGTCGCTGCTGCCGCGTTCGCGGCCCGTGATCGAGGGGCTCGAGGTCGGCGAGGTGTACGAGCCTTCGGCGCGCGTGGACGTCGGCGGCGACCTGTACGACTTCCTCGAGCTCGACGGCGGCCGGCTCGCCGTCGTGCTCGGGGACGTGACCGGGCACGGCGTCGACGCGACGGCGGACATGGCGATGGCGAAGTTCGTCTTCCGCTCGCTCGCGCGTGAGCATCCGGAGCCGGCCGACTTCCTCGCCTCCGCGAACGAGGTGATCTGCAGCGAGATCGGCCCGGGCAAGTTCATCAGCATGAGCTACGTCGTCGTCGACGGCCGGAGCGGCAGGATCGTCGGAGCGGGGGCGGGACATCCGGCGCCGCGCATCGTCCTCGCCGACGGCTCGACGCGGCCGCTCGAGGCACACGGCCTCGTGCTCGGGATCGACGGCGGCCAGGAGTACGCCGAGTCCGCAGCGGAGCTCCCGCTCGGCGCGTCGCTCGTCCTCTACACGGACGGCGTGGTCGAGGCGCGCCGAAACGGTGAGCTCTACGGCGACGATCGTCTCGACGCACTCCTCGTGGAGCGCCGCGAGCTGCCGGCGCGCTCGCTCGCCGTCGCGGTCGCCGAGGACGCGCGGGAGTTCGCCGGCGGGGACCTCTCCGACGACCTGGCGGTCGTCGTGATCCGCAAGACGTGAGCCGCCTGCCCCGACCGTTCCTGAACGGAGGCGTATGGCGCGGAAGCTAGAATCCAGGCGTTCCGTGGGCAAGCGCGCCGGCTTCATCCTCTGTCTCGTCGTCTGCGCCCTCGGCGTAGGCGCCGGGCATGCGCGCGCCGACACGCCGCCGCCTCCTCCGGCCGTGATCGCGGCTGGTGTTCAGATCGGCTCGGTCGACGTTGGCGGCCTGACGGCCGACGAGGCGACCGCCGCGGTGCAGGACGCGTACTTCGCCCCCGTCGCCCTGCACGTCGGCCACCACGGCTACTCGGTCTCGCCGCATCACTTCCACACCTCGCTTCCTCTGGCCCCGGCCGTCCAGACCGCACTCACAGCTCTCGCGGACACCGCGATCCCGCTCAAGCCGACGCTCGACACGAAGCTCGTGGCGAAGTGGGTCAAGACGCTGGCCGGCAAGACGTATCGCGCGCCTGTCGCGGGGACGCTGCGCCTGCGCAACAACCGGCCGTTCTTGACCCACTCCCACCCGGGCCGCAGGCTGCGGCCGTTCCCGACGCGCATGCTGGTCCGCGACGCGGTCGCGGACGGCACGCGCACCGTGATCGTCGCGCCGGTGCGAACGCTCAAGGCCGCCTCCGTCAAGGCCCAGCCGGTGATCGTGATCCACCGTGGCACCAACCACCTCTACCTCTACAACGGCGTTCGGCTCGTACGCGTCTTCCCCGTGGCCACCGGGCAAGCGGCGTGGCCCACGCCCCTCGGGAACTTCCAGATCGTCGTCAAGCAGAGGAACCCGTGGTGGTTCCCGCCGACCCAGGATTCGTGGGCTGCGGGTGCCAAGCCCGTACCGCCCGGCCCTGACAATCCGCTCGGCACTCGCTGGATGGGGCTGAGCGCACCCGGCGTGGGAATCCACGGCACCGACGAGCCGTGGTCGATCGGCCACTCGGAGTCGCACGGCTGCATCCGGATGCAGGTGGTATCCGCGGAGTGGCTGTTCAACCGCGTGCGGATCGGGACGCCGGTGTTCATCATCCCGACGTAGCCGCGGGTGTGGCAGGGCCGCTCAAGCTCGGGGGACAGGCGCTCGCGGTGGCGGGCGTCGGCTTCCTGGCGGCCCTTCTCGTCTGGTCGCTCACACACAAGACGCCTCCGCCGAAGGCCGGCGCGCGCGCACCCGCGTTCTCGCTTCCGCGCCTCGAGGGCAACGGCAACTTCTCGCTCGCGTCGTTCCGCGGGAAGACGGTGGTGCTCAACTTCTTTGCGTCGTGGTGCAAGCCGTGCAAGCAGGAGGCGCCCCGACTCGAGTCGCTGTGGCGGCAGTACCGTTCGGACGGCGTCGTCGTCCTGGGCATCGACAGCGGAGATGCACGAGGCGACGCGCGGCGCTTTCTGGACGCTCACGGCGTTACGTATCCGATCGCCTTCGATCCGGACGAGAAGCTGGCGCAGGGGCCGTACGCGCTTCCGGGGCTTCCCGTCACGTACGTGATCAATCCGGCCGGGCGAGTGGTGGGAGCTCCGGTGCTCGGATCGGTCAGCGACAGCGCCTACGGCCGGGAATTCATGCGCGAGCTGAACGCGGCGAGGACAGCGTGACGCGCCGCCTGAAGGGGACGGCCCAGCTCCTCGCGCTCGGCCTCGTGGCGGGATTGCTCGCGCTGCTCGTCTGGCAGGTCGCGCACCAGCAGCACGCGCCGGGCGTCGGCTCGATGGCGCCGGCGTTCACGCTGCAGCGGCTCGAAGGGCCGGGGAAGGTCTCGCTGGCCTCCTACCGCGGAAAGCCGGTCGTGCTGAACTTCTGGGCGTCGTGGTGCGAACCGTGCAAGAGCGAGGCTGCCGTGCTCGAGCGCGACTGGTCGAGCTACCGCAATCGCGGCATCGTCTTCCTCGGCGTCGACTACCACGACCTCGCCACCGACGCGCGGCGTTTCGTGAGCGCGCATGCGCTGACGTTCCCGATGGTCGAGGACGGATCGGGGAAGGTGACCGGCAACTACGGGATCTCCCAGGTGCCGGAGACGTATGTGCTCGACCGGCAGGGACGGGTGGTCGCGCACCTCGCCGGCCCGGTCACGGATCCCGGCTTCGCCGGCGAGTTCCGCAGTGCCCTGGCAAAGGCTGCGGGCGCGTGATGCTGCGGCTCGCCGCGGTGGTCGCGGTCGCGCTCGCGTTCGCGGGACCGGCCGCGGCCTGCGCGCATCCGCGCACCTCGCAGGGGTATCTCGACGGCCAGGTCATGTGCCCGACCTGCCACACGACGCTGGACATGTCCGACTCGCAGGCCGCGGTCCAGATCAAGAGCTTCATCTCCCAGAAGATCGCCGCGTGCTGGACCGCGAAGCAGATCGAGTCGGCGCTCGTCGAGAACTACGGACAGGGAATCCTCGCGGCTCCGTCCCACAAGGGATTCGACCTGGTCGCGTGGTGGCTGCCGATCGCGGGAGTGCTCGCGGGTGCTCTCGTGCTCGCCTTCGGCGTCTGGCGCTGGAGCCGGCGGCGAGATCCCGAGGAGCCGGACGGGCCGGCGGGCTCCGGGCTCGACGAGGAGACCGAGCGGCGTCTCGACGACGTCCTGGCGCGCTTCGAGTGATGGGAGGGCGGCTCGGCATCTCGTTTGCCGCCGGGTTCGTCTCGGTCGTCCTCCCGTGCGTGCTGCCGCTCGTCCCGGGCTACCTCGCCGCGCTCTCGAGCGTCGAGACCGGCCAGCTCGGCCAACGCGGTACCGCGAGGCGGGTCGTCGTCGCGAGCCTGCCGTTCATCCTCGGCTTCACCGTCGTCTTCGTCGTGCTCGGCGCCGGCGCCGCGGCGATCGGCAGCGTCCTTTCGGCAACCGCCCGGACGCAGGTCGCAGGCTTCATCCTCGTCGTGCTCGGCCTCGCATTCGTCGGCCTGCTGCCCGTGCCCGAGCGCGTGCTGGCGCCCGGGCTGCTGACGGGAGCCCGGCGACGCGGGTCCGGCGCGCTGCTCGGTGGAGCGTTCGCCGTCTGCGCCGCGCCGTGCATCGGCAGCGTGCTCGGCGCCGTGCTGGTCCTCGCGAGCACGAGCGGAACCGTGCTGAAGGGGACGGTGCTCCTCGCCGCGTATGCGCTGGGCCTGGGCGCGGCGTTCCTCGTCGCCGGTCTCGCATTCGCGCGGGCGATGGGAGCGTTCCGCTGGCTTCGCGACCGCTACACGCTGATCCAGGTCGGGAGTGGGATCGTGCTCATCGCGCTCGGCCTGCTCCTCTTCTTCCACCGCGAGTGGTGGCTCCAGGTCGCGGTCAACCGCGCGCTCATCGACCTGGGCCTGGCCAAGCCCTAGAGCGGCACCGAATTGGCACGCGGGACGTGTCTTTCCTAGTAACAGACTGTTACTAGGTGCGGCGGCACGCAAGGAGCTTCGGCGGAGGACGTGTCCGCGAGCGCCACCGTCCAAGCAAGTAACAGACTGTTACAAGGAGAGGTGCGGTGGATCGAGGTCGAGCGAGCCCTCGGCCACGCGGGCTTGCGCCGCAGCGACCTGCGCGAGAATTCCTTCGACGTCGACTCCGCGATGAGTCGGTGCGAACGGCGCGAGCCGGCGCGTCGCCTTCTCCAGCTGACGCCCGGTCGCCACGGGACGGCCGCGTCCGGCCTGGTACCACGCTACCGCGACGTGGACCAGCCCCTGGAAGAAGTCCCGCTCGTCGGCCGGCGCCGCGCGCCATGCTTCCTCGAGCTCTTCGTGCGCCTCGAAGTAGCGCTGATCGCGAATCGCCTCGATCCCCCTCTTGAAAGCCGCCTCCACCGCGTTCTAACCTTCCCCTGTGGCCACGATCCTGCTGTGTGGGGTCGATCTGTTCATGCGGGGGAAGCTCGATGGGCTCCTGCCTGGGCATCGTCTCATCACGGTCGACCATACGGAGGACGCGGAGCTCGTTCTCGCGGACGTGTCGCGCATCGATCCGGAGGAGGTCGCGGACCGGTACCCGGACGTCCCGATCGTCGGCTTCACGAACCACACTGACACGTCCGGACTGCGCGCCGCCCACGCCGCCGGCTTCGACCAGGTGCTTGCCAAATCGGCACTCGGCGAGCGGCTCGGCGAGGTCGTGACCGAGCTCTCAGGATCTCCAGAACCCTGACGGTTCGCGGCGCGCCTGTTCCGGGCCGCTATCTACAGTAGGACGTTGTGACGTACATCATCGCCGAGCCCTGCATCGACATCAAAGACCGCTCCTGCGTGGACGTCTGCCCGGTCGATTGCATCCACGAGTTCGACCGGATCCTCATCATCGATCCGGAGGAGTGCATCGACTGTGGGGCCTGCGAGCCGGAGTGCCCGGTCGAGGCGATCTTCCCCGAGGATGCGCTTCCGGACAAGTGGAACGCGTTCGTCGAGATCAACTACGCGTACGACAAGGGTGCCGATGTCATCAACGATCTCACGCAGAAGTACGCGGACGAGAACAACGTCCAGAACGAGCCGATCGCATAACGCCGAGCGCAGGGGGGTAGAGCGCCCGTCATGAACCCGAAGACGCTCGACCATGTCGCTTACTGGCTCGCGGATCGGGACGCCTTGGCGGACTTCGCGGTGGGTCACCTCGGGATGCACGTGATCGACCGGACGGATGCGTTCACGCTCGTGGGGTCCGACGCACGGCGCGGGAAGCTGACGTTGTTCGAGGCCGAGGGGCCGCGCCAGCGCGGTGCGCTGGAGTACGTTGCCCTGCGCGTCCGCGACCTCGAGCACGCGCTCGCCGAGCTGCCTGACGGTCTCGAGGTCGAGCGGCGGCGTGACGGTGAGGCGTACTTCGAGCTGGGCGAGGGCGTCGCGCTGGGCCTCGTCGAGGCCGACACCGACCTGGACTACGACCTCGACCATGTTGCGCTGTGCTCGGCCGATCCCCCGGCGACGGCGTCGGAGTACGGCTCGCTCGGCTTTCGGCCGGCGGCGCCCGGCCGATCCGGCGGTCCGCGGGTCGAAGTGGGTGGAGCGTGGATCGAGTTCCGGCCCGGCAAGCCGGGAGCGCCGGAACGGCCGCTCCTCAACCACCTCGCCGTACTCGTCGACTCGGCAGACGAGCACGAGGCCGAGGCTCGCCACCTCGGCGTCGAGATCGACAGCGTCGTCGACGCCCCGAACACGCTGGCGGTGTTCGTCTGGGGCCCGGAGCGCGTGCGGATCGAGTACGTCGAGCACAAGCCGACGTTCTCGCTCCGCTAGCTCTCCCGACCGGGGCCTGACATGTCCTCCGACGCCACGTCTCGGTGCCAGGCACCGAGACGTGTCCCGAGGGGACAGGCGCTAGCGCGTGAACCTCGCTCCAGAGCTGACCTTGCCTTGGACACCGGCCCTTCTGGACATGGCCGGGTGCCTGGCACCGGGACGTGTCCGTGAGAGTCACGGTCGCAGGTGCCGGGATGGCGGGACTCGTCGCCGCCGCGCGCCTTCGCGAGCTCGGACACGAGCCCCATGTGCTCGAAAAGGGGACACGGGCCGGCGGCTCGATGCTCCTCTCCTCCTGCGTCGTCTGGCGGCATCTGGAATGGGAGCGCTTCCGCGCCGAGTGCCCCGGAGGCGACGAGCAGCTACAGCGGCTGATCTGGGAGCGCCTCGACGACGGGCTCGGCTGGCTCGAGTCGCTCGGAGCCGAGCCGGTCTGGGAGGACACCGAGAACCCGCTCACGACCGGCCGTCGCTACGACCCGTGCGCGCTGACCCGGCTCCTCGTCGACGCGGCGGGCGAGATCGAGCTCGAGACGCCGCTCGAGGACGACGCCGAGCCGCCGGTCCTGCTCGCCACCGGCGGCTTCCCGGGCCGCCTTGCCCGCGAGCGCGGGCTGCTCCTGCGGGCGAACCCGTGGAGCGAGGGTAACGGCCTCGACTTCGCCCTCGCCCGTGGCGCCGCCACCACGCCGGGCATGGACGAGTTCTACGGCCGCGTCATGCCGGCCCCGCCGGCGCGGATCCGCGAGGAGGACTTCGTCCCGCTCGCCCAACTCTACGGCCGAGAGGCGCGCATCTTCACCGACGACTGGGACGAGATCACGCCGCTCGAGATCGCGTGGCACGAGAACGACCTCGCGCAGCTGATCGGTCCGCGCGCGTGGTACGTCGTCGTGGAGACGAACGGGCGCATCGAAGCGGCGCGAGCCGCCGGCGGCACCGTCGTGGGTCGGGACGAGGGGATCGCCGTGCACGTCGCGGCCGGGGTGACGCACACGATTGGCGGCTTGCAGGTGGACGCGCAGGCGCGCGTGACCGGCGTCGACGGGATCTGGGCGGCAGGAGTCGACGCCGGTGGCGTCGCGACCGGCGGCTACGCGAGCGGTCTCGCGCAAGCGCTCGTCCTCGGCCTCGTGGCCGCGGAGTCGATCAGCCGGTGAGATACGCGCAAACGCGGCGGTCGCCCGGCAGCGGCGACGGGCCGAGCTTGGTCACGCGCAGATGCTTCCCCTCGACCTCGACCTGGGCGCCGACGGAAGGCGCCTCGCCGTCCTGCTCGACGAGCTCGTAGCCGGAAGGCTTCCAGACGAAGAGAAGGTACTGCTGCGCGCCGTCGCCGTCCACAGCGCGGAAGACTAGTCGTCGCCCGTGGGCTGGCCGCGCAGTTCGAGGCTCATCGTCGTGCCGCCCACGTCGGGGTCGAGCGTGAGCGTCGCGCCGAGGGTGCGGGCGCGCTCGCCGAGCACTTCCAGCGCACGCCGGCGGCGCTCGGTGGGTGCGTCGTCCCTGATCACGAGGGTGAGCGTGCCGGGCGCGTCCGACGTGGCCGCGACCTCGAAGCGGGAGGGAGGCCCGCGCCGAATCGCCTCCTCGAGCGCCTCGCGCACGATCTGGTAGAGAGCGGCCTGGGTCCGCTCGCCGAGCGCGTCGATCAGCGCCACGTCGAGCGAGACTTCGATCCGATGCTCGCGGCCGCGCGACTGCGCGAGCGCGTCGACCGCCGCCGCGAAGCCGTGGTCGCGCAGCGCGACCGGCTCGAGGTTGAAGGAGAGGTCGCGCAGCTCGCCGACCGTCGTCCGCGTCCGGCTGAGCGCCCGGTCGAGGATCTCGCGCGCCTGCTCGTGCTCGCCCCGTCCGATCAGGTCGAGAGACGCGTCGAGCATGAGCGCCACGCCTGCGAGCGACTGCACCGGCCCGTCGTGGAGGAAGAGCGCGATGCGCCGCCGCTCGTCCTGCTCCGCTGCGAGGACCTGCTCCTCGGCGTCCGCGACGGCGTGGGTCTTCGGGCTGGTCGACGATTGCTTCACTAGTCGATGATCGCTTCGCGCAGTGCGATGGCGACCGCTTGCGTGCGCGTGTCGGCTTCGAGCTTGGCCAGGATGTGCCGTACGTGACTCTTCACCGTCTCCTGGCTGATGAAGAGCTGCGTGGCGACTTCGGCGTTCGACATCCCGTCGGCGAGGAGCTGGAGGATCTCGCGCTCCCGCCCCGTCAGCATGTCGTCCTTGTCGCGGCCCGTCAGGAATGCGGGCATGAGCGCCGGGTCGACGTAGCCCTCGCCGCTGGCGACCTTCTCGATCGCGCGCAGCAGCGTCTCGTGCGGCGCCTCCTTGAGGACGTAACCCTTCGCGCCCGACTCGAGCCCGCGGCTGAGGAGGCTGCGCTCGCTGTAGGCGGTGAAGATGAGGACGGAGCTGTCGGGCACCTTGTCCATCAGCTCCTTCGTGGCCTCGAGCCCGTCCATGCCGGGCATGCGGACGTCCATGATCACGACGTTCGGACGGCGCCGCTCGGCAAGCGCGACGGCAGCTTCGCCGTCAGCCGCCTCACCGATCACTCGGATGTGCGGCGCTCGGCTGAGCGACAGGCGAAGCCCCTCGCGCACGACCTCGTGGTCGTCCACGATCAGGCAAGTGATCTCGGCGGCGGCTATGGCTGGGAGATCATAGATCGGCGGCGCGATGTCACATAGCCGCGATCTGGAGCTGCTCGGCCTGGGGAGCGGGTTCGAGCCGTACTTGCCGTCGGTCGCGGACGCCGTGGCTGCGGGCGAGCTTGCGTACGCGTTCCCGCACCGGATCGGTCTCGCGGCGCGGCAGGTAGGCGCCGCGACTGTAGAGACGCTCGTAGCGGGGGAGGAGCTCGGGCCAGTCGTGCTCGAGCGCGTCGAGGAAGTGCTCACGCGTTCCCGGCCGCAGGTAGAGGAGGTTGGCCCAGACCCCGGTCGCGCCCGCCGCGCGCGCCTCGCGCACGACCTCGGCGAGCAGCTCGGGGCGGTCGCTCAGCCCCGGCAGGATCGGCGCCATGCCGACCCGCGCGTCGATCCCGGCCTCCACGAGCCGCGAGAGTGCTCGGAGCCGCTGGCGCGGCGGCGCGGTTCCCGGCTCGGTGCGGCGCCAGATCTCGGCGTCGAGCGTCGGGACGGAGAAGCTGACCGACACGTCGGCACGGCGTGCGGCTTCGGCGAGCACGTCGACGTCGCGCACGATGAGCGGCCCGCGCGTGATGATCGAGAACGGGCTCGCCGCCTCCGTGAACGCCTCGATGCAGCCTCGCGTGAGCCGGTAGCGGCCTTCCGCCGGCTGGTACGGATCGGTCGCCGCGCCGATCGCGACGGGCTCGTACTGCCAGGACGCGCGCGCGAGCTCTCGCCTGAGCACCTCGACGACGTTCGGCTTGACGCGGATGCTCGCGCCGTACCTGTCGTCCCACGGCCGGTCGGCACGTGCCTCGAAGGCACGGACGTAACAGAACGTGCACTGGTGGACACAGCCCATGTAGGGGTTGAGCGACCAGGCGAACGGCATGCCGCGGACGCGGTTGAGGGCATTGCGGCACGGCTCCTCCCGATACTCCGCTCGCATCGCCGGAGGATAGCGAACATACGTTCGGATGGGCGGAGCACGCCGAAGCCGTCCCTATACTCCGGCCGGCGAGTTGGACGAGAACCCTCCTAGTACCTACGCCCTCGAGGTGAGGGCGTGACACTCCTCTTCGAGCTGATCGGGGTCGCGATCCTGATCCTGCTCAACGCGTTCTTCGTGGCGGCGGAGTACGGCCTCGTCACGGCGCGCCGGACGCGGATCATCGAGCTCCAGCACCAGGGGAACCGCCGGGCGCGCGACGTCCTGCGGATCACGGGCGATCCGGGCCGGTTCATCGCCGCGATGCAGCTCGGCGTGACGCTCACGTCCCTCGGCATCGGCGCCCTGGGCGAGGCGACGCTCTCGCGCGAGTTCGACAAGTGGATGTCGACGGTGCTCGCGATCCTCCTTGCCTACGCGATCCTCAGCTTCTTCCACGTCGTCTTCGGCGAGCTGGTGCCGAAGGGCGCTGCGCTCGGCCACGCGGAGGGGACGGCGCTCTGGGTCTCGATCCCGGTTCGCGCGTTCATCGCGGTCTTCCGCCCGGCGATCTGGCTGCTGCAGAAGGCGACCGACGCGATCCTCCACTCCTTCGGGCTCGAGCCGCCCGGCGCCGAGCGCGAGGTGCACTCCGAGGCCGAGCTGCGGATGCTCGTCTCCCGGTCCACTCAGCAGGGACAGATCGAGGAGAGCGAGCGTGAGCTGATCGACAAGGTCTTCGTCTTCGGCGACAAGGACGTGGCCGACGTGATGGTCGCGAAGCCCGATGTCGCCGCCGTCTCGATCGACATGCCTCCGGAGGAGGCGCTCGCCGTCGTCCTCGACTCGCCGTATACGCGCTATCCCGTCTTCCGCGAGTCGCTCGACGACATCGTCGGAGTCCTTCACGTGCGTGACCTCTTCAAGGCGATCCACGACCGCGGGCTGGGCGGCCTCGACCTCGAGTCGTTGCTCCGACCCGCATACGTCATCCCCGAGACGAAAGACCTTGCGTCGCTCCTGCAGGAGTTCCGGCGCACGAACAGCCACTTCGCGGTGGTCGTCGACGAGTACGGCGCGATGGTCGGGATCGCGACGCTCGAGGACCTGCTGGAGGAGATCGTCGGCGAGATCGAGGACGAGTTCGACGTGCCCGAGGAGCCGGTCGAGCAGATCGGCGAGAACTCGTATCGCGTCGACGGGATGTTCTCGATCGACGAGTTCAACGAGCGCTTCGGGACCGAGCTGCCGGACGAGGACTTCCACACGGTCGCCGGCTTCGTCTTCGGCCAGCTCGGGCGCGCGCCGGAGCCCGGCGACGACGTCTCCTATGACGGGATGCGGTTCGACGTCCTCGAGGTGGAGGGCAACCGCATCGAGCGGATCGCAGTCACGTTCGAGCAGCGGCCGGAGCCGCGCCGCGACGAGGTGGGAGACTACGACGACGAGGTCGAGTAGAGCTTGGTGAGAAGTCGTGTTCCTCTGTGGGCTGCACTGACGGCCGGGGTCGTCGGCTCCTTGGCCGTTGGCGGGCGCAGCAGCCGGCGGGAGCAGCGGCGCCTCGCGTCGTGATCTGCCACGGTCTGAAGTGCGTCGGAAACCCGCCGGAGGATGCGCGGACCCTGCGCTACGGGCACTCGATCTCCGCCGGTCCCTTCCGCTCCAAAGCGCTCCGGCGCGGCGTGTACTGCGTGGTCAAGCAGCTCGGTTACGGCTTCCTGCTCACCGCCCACCGCGTCATCCGGCAGTGAACCTCAGCCGAGCTCGAGCGGCTCGATCGAGCCGTCCACGATCGTCCACGCCGCCAGCTCGTCACGCGCGACCGAGTAGATGACGTACGGCCGGCCCTGCCAGAGGCCGACGTTCTCGACGTCGGTTCGCGACGGGCGGGGCGGCGCGGAGACGTGGGAGTGGACGACCGCGAGCTCGTAGCCGCCGTCCTCGAGGAACCAGAGCTCGGGGTCGACCTCGAGCTCGAAGCGGTACGGCGACTCGGCGGCGTTGCGGCCCGGCTCGTAGCGCTCGGCGATGCGATCGCGGAGCACGAGCAGGCCGCAGCTCTCGTTCGGCAGCTCCTGTCGCGCGTGTTCGGCGAGCGCCTCGCGCACCGCCGGCCCCACTACCACCACAGCTTGCTCTCGTCGATCTCCTCGCCCTGCCAGAAGCCGGCGGAGAGGTACTTCCAGCCGCCGTCGGCGAGCACGCAGACGACGACTCCCTCCTCGAGCTCGCCCGCGAGCCGACGGGCGACGTGGAGCACGGCGCCGCTCGAGACGCCCGCGAAGACGCCTTCACGGTCGAGAAGTGCATGGACGCCCGCCACGGCCTCCTCGTTCGAGACGAGCAGCTTCCGGTCGAGCTTCGCGACGTCGAGGATCGGCGGCACGTAGCCGTCGTCCAGTGACCGGAGGCCCATCACCGGGTCGCCCGGCAGTGGCTCGGCGGCGGCGACGACGACATCGGGAAAGCTCTCCCGCACCCGCGCGCCGGCGCCCATGAGCGTTCCGCCGGTGCCGAGCCCCGCGACGAGGACGTCGACGCGGTCCAGCGCGTCTGCGATCTCGGCGCCGGTGCCGTCGTAGTGCGCGCGGGGATTCGCCTCGTTCGCATACTGGAATGGCATGAAGTACCGAGGTTCCCGCTCTGCGAGCTCGAGCGCGAGCCGGATCGCACCGTTCGATCCTTGCTCGCCGGGGGACTCGACGATCGTCGCGCCGTACAGGCGCAGGAGTCGCCGGCGCTCCTCGGTCGCGTTCTCGGGGAGGACGCAGGTGAGCGGGTAGCCCTTGAGCTTCGCGACGAGGGCGAGCGCGATTCCGGTGTTTCCGGAGGTCGGCTCGAGGAGCTCGCGACCGGGCTCCAGCTCGCCGGCCGTCTCGGCGGCCTCGATCATGGAGAGCGCGACACGGTCCTTGATCGAGCCGGTCGGGTTCTGGCCCTCGAGCTTCGCGTACAGGCGCACCGACGGCTTTGGCGTGAGTCGAGGCAGCTCGACGAGCGGGGTGCTGCCTACGAGCTCGAGCAGCGAGCCGGCTGTGCGGACGCTAGGCACGGCGTTCCCAGACGTAGGCCGCTGGGCGGAGCTTGCCGAGCAGCTGGTAGATCCCCCAGAGCAGGCCGTTGCGCGCGGCCTCGACGGCGAAGGTGCCGTAGCGCTCCACGAGCGCGTCGCGGCGGCGATCGAGGCGCGCGAGCGCGAGTAGGTCCTGTCCGGGATCCCAGATCTCGTCTTCGATCCACCGCTCCCGCCACTCGGACGCGAGCGCGTCGATCGAGTGGAGGGCGAGCCCCGCTGCCTCAGCCGCCGCCTCGAGACC
>DATBAH010000073.1:0-6749 GCA_036271615.1 Gaiellaceae bacterium | reverse complement strand
CCGCCCAGGACGTACCGCATCCAGTGGCTGCGCTGCAACGCCCGCGGTGGATCCTGTGTCCGCATCAGCCGGGCCACGCACCTGAAGTACCGGCTCACGAAGCGCGACGCCCGGCACCGGCTGCGCATCCAGGTCACGGCGGTCAACGTCGCGGGAACGAAGACGGCGACCTCGCGCGCCACCGCGCGGGTCCCGGCCGCCAACAGCTAGCCGCGTAGCGCGACGGCGATCCGGTCGCACACGGCCTTCGAGCCGGCGGCGACGACCCGTGAACGCTGCACGAGGTCGAGAGGGGCGGCGCCGAACGGCTCCTCGACGTCGAACAGGTCGATCGCCAGCCCGACCTCGCTGCACAGCAGCTGCGCGGCCGCGATGTCGACAGAGCGCGCCGGCTTCAGCGAGCAGACCGCGTCGACGCGGCCCGCCGCCAGGTGGCAGAACGAGAGCGCGAGCGAGCCCATGATCCGCAGCCGGTAGGCGAGATCGGCGACCTTCGGCGCATCCTGTGCGACGAGCGAGGTCAGCGTCGCCTCGAAGGAGAGGATCTCGACCTCGTCCTTGGGTCGCACGGCCCCGAGCGGCTCGCCGTTCAGCCATGCACCCTCGCCGCGCCGGGCCGTCCACTCCTCGCGAGAGCCGAAATCGTGGACGAAGCCGAAGACGACGTCGTCCATCGTCTCGCCCTCGGCGACGGCGATCGAGAGGGAGAAGAACGGGATGCCGCGCTTCGCGTTGAGCGAGCCGTCAATGGGATCGACGACGAAAAGCGGGAGCGCATCGCCCCCGACCCGGCCGATCTCCTCGGAGAGGACGGCTCCGGCGGCCGCCTCGATGCGGGCGAGAATCGCCTCCTCCGCGGCCTGGTCGATCGCCGTCGTCTCGTCGCCACCTCGGCCGGCACCCACGACAGGCTCGCGCTCGGCCCGCGTGGGCAGCCGTTCGAGCACCGCGTCGACGTCCGCCACGGCCTCGCGGCAAAGCTCCAGCCACTCAGTCAAGCGGCAGCATCAAGAGGCCGGAAGTGAGCTTGGGATAGAAGAACGTGCTCTTCTGCGGCATGACCTCACCGCGCCGCGCGACCGACCAGACGTCCTCGATGCGGGTCGGCCGCAGGAGATAGGCGGCCTCGGCTTCGCCGCGATCGACGGCGGCAACCGCCTCCTCGCGGCTCGGCGTGTACGTGACACCGCTCGGCCCGAGCCGGTCGACGACCTCCGGGTCGAGGAACCCGTCGCCCGCGAGCACCTCGTAGTGCCCCTCGCGGTAGAGCACCGGCCCCGGAAGACTCTGACGGGGAGGCTCGATCGGCGTGCCGGAGCCGGTGCCGGCGCTCTGCGCGACCCGATGGGTCGGAAAGATCGTCAGACCCTCCTGTCCGGTCGGGACGATGACCGCGAGCAGCCAGGCCGAGGCCTCGGTGCCGTCTTCATCGTGGAAGGCGAGTGCGGTCTCGTAGCGGTGATGGCCGTCTGCGATCAGGAGCTGTGCCTCGGCGAGCTCCTCGACGAGCGCGTCGGAGAACTCCGCGTCGAGGCGCCAGAGGCGCGAGACGACACCGCTCTCATCCGCCTCGAGCTCCGGATCGCCGAGACCGTCCAGCTCGACGCTGCCGTCCCAGAGGAAGAAGAGCGGCTCGAGCTGAGTGCGGGTGGTGCGGAGCAGCCGCAGCCGGCCCTCCTTCGGCCCCGCGTGCGTGCGCTCGTGCGGCAGGACGACGCGCTGGTCGTACGGCTCCAGCCGGAGCGCCGCAACGAACCCTTCGCGGCGCCGGGCGACGCCGTCGGGGCCGACGTACTCCTGCGAGAGCCACCAGCACGCCGGCACGGAGTCGCGGGCGAGGACTCCCTGCTTCTGCCATTCGGCGAGGCGCGCGGCCGCCTCGTCCTCGGAGTCGGGCAGCGTCAGGTGGACGACGTTGTACGGGCTCCGGCCTAGGAGCGCTTCCCGTTGCGCCGGCTCGATGACGTCGTACGGGGGCGCGACGAGCGAGGAGAGCTCGCCCGCGACAGCCGGGTCGTAGCGGAGCGCGCGGAACGGCCGTACGACTGCCACGGCACTGACCGTACCAACCGGGCTGCCTCGCTACCGCCCTTCCGACTCGTGCGCGCGACGACCGGGGATCCCCGTGTCCACACGCGCCGGCTGAGCTGCAGCAACTCGACCGTGAACGACGCGAGCAGCCCGATGCCGACGACGAGGATGCGGCCCAGGACGCGGGCACTCCAGCGCAGACGCAGCGTCAGGTCGCGCTTACGGTCGGGCATGACGTCGTGCCGCCGGCCGACGACGAGCACCTGCTCGGACGGCACCACGGCGATCACCGCCGACGTGGGCACGCGCCGAACGCGCCGACCCGTCCGGACCTCGAGCATCGACGGGTCGTGCGGACTGATGTCCGCAAGGACCCGCTCGACCGTGCCCCGGCCGCCGCCTGCGAGGGTGAAGCCGACGCAGTTGGCGAGCCAGTAGCGGGTAACGGGGCTCGAGGCGTCGAACCGCCGGCTCTGGCGCAATACAACCGCCATCTCCGCACCGGTCCCCGATACCCCGCCATGCGAAACTCCCTCCGTGACGACCATCGCGGAACTGGAGGAAAACCGCACGGTTGAGGGCGTTTACGCGGTCGCGCGCAAGGAGCGGCTGCGCACGCGGAACGGCTCGAGCTACCTCGCCCTCGAGCTCGTGGACACGAGCGGCCGGATCGGCGCGCGCGTGTGGAACGACGTCGACCTGCTCGACGGGCGGTTCGCGGCAGGCGACGCGGTCCGCGTGCTCGGCCGCGTCGAGCGGTTCCGCAACCAGCTCCAGGTCGAGGTGCGGACGCTCGAGCCTGCCAACGGCGTCGACCCCGCGGGACTGACGCCGGCCCTGCGCCGGGACGCAGACGAGCTCGCAGGGTTCCTCGAGTTCCTCGTCGGCGAGGTACACGACGACGCGCTGCGCGGCGTTGTGACGCGAGCCCTCGCAGACGCGCCTCTGCGGGAGTATCCGGCGACGCCCGACGGCCACCACTCGTACGCCGGCGGCCTGCTCGAGCACACCGTCGGGGTCGCGACGCTCTGCCGCGAGCTCACGCAGATCCATCCGCGGCTCCGCGCCGATCTGCTGGTCGCCGCGGCCCTCGTCCACGACGTCGGCCGAACGCGCGAGCTGGGCCGGCCGCCCGTCTTCGCGCCGACCGACGAGGGACGCCTGCTCGGCCACGTCCATCTCGGGCTCCGGATGCTCGAGGAGCGCGGCGCACCGGCAGAGCTGCTGCACGCGGTCGCGTGCCATCACGATGCCCGCGCGGCCCGAACCGCCGAGGCGGCCGTCCTCTACCACGCGAACCAGCTCGACGCCGTCGCGGCGACGCGGCCGGTGCCGGACTAGGGCCCGGCTTGGCTGCGCTACTGGCGCTTTGCGCCAGCCTCAGCTGGGGCGTCGGCGACTTCCTCGGCGGCGTAAAGGCGCGGGTGCTGCCGAGCCTGACGGTACTCGCGGCGTCGCAACCGTTCGGTCTTGCCGCGCTCGGCGTCGCCGTCGCTGTGCGGGGAACGGGGATCCCGGGCGACGAGGTGGCCTGGGCGGCCGTCGCGGCGCTGTTCGGCACCGTGGGGCTCTTCGCCTTCTATCGCGGGATGGCGGCGGGGGCGATCACGGTCGTGACGCCGATCGCGGCCGTCGCGGCCGGAATCCCCGTGATCTGGGGCGTCGCCGTCTCCGGCGACCACATCAGCGGCCTGCAGGCGGTCGGCTTCGCCGCCGCCCTGGGCGGCAGCGTCGCGGCTTCGCTCGAACTCAGGGCCGAGCGCACACAGATCGCAGCCGGCGTGGGCTGGGCGGTGCTCGCGATGCTCTGCTTTGGCGCCTACTACGTCCCGATGCATGCGGCGTCGACGCAGGACTGGCTGTGGCCGGCCTTCCTCTTCCGCTGCACCTCGGTGACGCTCGTCTGGGCCGTCGTGCTCGCGCGCCGCGCCAGGCCGACCGGTCTCCGTGGCCACTGGGGCGCGCTGATCGCGATCGGCTTTCTCGACACCGGCGGGAACGCCCTCTTCGCGGCGGCCTCGTCGACGCACGGCCTGCTCAGCGTCGTCTCGGTGCTCGCGTCGCTCTACCCGGTGGTGACGGTGCTGCTCGCGCGGATCGTGCTCGGCGAGCGAGTGCAGCGGACGCAGGACGCCGGAGTGCTCGTCGTGCTCGCCGGCGTCGTCCTGATCACAGCGGGAGGCTAGAGACCCGCGTCAGCCGCCGAGCGTGTGCCGCAGCTCGTACATCGCGTCCGGAACGAGACGGTAGTAGGCCCACGTCCCGCGGCGGCGCGACTCGACGAGCCCCGCATCGCGCAGCACCTTCAGGTGATGGGAGATCGTGGGCTGTGAAAGCTCGAACGCCGCGTTGAGATCGCACACGCAGCACTCGTCGGTCGAGGCGAGGCGGTTCACGATCGCGACGCGCGTCGGATCGGAGAGAGCGCGAAAGCGGGCGGCGAGCGTCTCACTCGCCTCCGGATCGAGCGGCTCCGTGGCCGGACCGCAACAGAGAACAGGCAACGTCTTCATCGATCAATCTCAATATATAGTGTATCGACGTCAATCGATGAAAGGAGGCGTGATGCGCGGCGAATGTTGCGACTGCTGCGGCACCGACTGCTGCTGAGCACACGTGCCGGCGGGGCGTACGACCCGCCGGCGCCTTGGCTGATTAGGCTCCGCCTGACGAGCACGACCGAGATCGTCGTAGAGCTCCTCCGGCGAACCACCTAGACGTTGAACCGGATGTTGAGAACGTCGCCGTCCTCGACGACGTAGGTCTTTCCCTCGAGGCGCTGCTTCCCCGCCCGCGCGGCCTCCGCGTGGCCGCCCGCCTCGACGAGGTCGTCCCAGCGCACGACCTCGCAGCGGATGAAGCCGCGCGCGATGTCGGAGTGGATCGTCTCGGCCGCGTCGAGCGCGGTCTCGCCGCGCCCCAGTGTCCAGGCCCGCGTCTCCTTGTCACCGGCGGTGAAGAAGGTGATCAGGTCGAGCGTCTCCACGAGTCTGCGCACGACTTCACCGAGCGCCGACTCGGCCCCGCCGCGGAACTCCGCTGCCTCGTCGGGCGACAGCTCGGCAAGCTCCGCCTCGAGCTGCAGATCGATGCCGTTGCCCCCGTTGACGAGCTCGAGTAGCGGCTTCGTCGTCAGAGGCTCGAGCTCGGGCGGCAGGTCACCCTCCCATTCGGCCAGCGTGTGACCGGCGTCGAGGTGTGCGAGCAGCCGCTCGAGGTCGGCCACCTCCGCCTTGAGGCGGGCATCGCCCGACTTCGCCTGCTTCACGATCCGCTCGAGACGCCGCTCGACGTGGTCACGGTCGGCCACGAGGAGCTCGAGCCTCAGCGTCTCGAGGTCGTCCGCGGGAACACGCGTGCCCGAGAAGCCGTCCAGCACGACGAGCAGCGCGTCGACCTGGCGCAGGTTGCCGAGCAGCTGCGGCCCCGTCCCGGGAACGTCCACGACTCGCACCGCCGCCGGCGTGACCTTGCGCGCCCCCACCGTCTCGGCAAGCTGGTCGAGGCGCTCGTCCGGGATCTGCGCCATCCCGACGTGCTCCTTTCCGGAGCCGTGCGTCTCCGCGCGCGTCAACGCACGAAACAGCGTCGTCTTTCCCGAGCTCGGCAGCCCGACGATCCCGACCTCCAGCGCCACGCGCGGAGGCTAGCCCGACGACTGGGCGATCTGCTTCTGGAGGGAGGCGAGCGCGCGATGCTGGAGCGACTTGATCGCCCCCTCGGTCTTGTCGAGGATCGCCGCCACCTCCGCGTTGGGGAGGTTGAAGACGAACTTCAGGGTCAGCACCTGCTGCTGCTCGGGCGAGAGGTGCTCGATGAGCTTCAGCATCGACTCGCGGCCGATCGTCTGCATCGCCGTGAGCTCGGCGGACGGCTCCTCCTCGCCCGGCGGCTCGGGAACCTCCTCCTCGGGCTGCCAGCGCCGGCGGGCGCGGAAGTGGTCCATCGCGAGGTTGTGCGCGATCCGGAACAGCCAGGCCGAGAAGGGCGCCGACTGCCACTTGAAGCCGCCGATCTTCTCCAGCATCTTCAGGAACGTCTGCGTCGTGAGGTCCTCGGCGTCGTGGCGGTTGCCGACGCTGACGTGGAGGTAGCTGTAGATCCGGTCGAAGTGGAGGAGGTACAGCTCTTCGAGGGCGTCGCGATCGCCCTGCTGACCGCGTGCGACGAGCTCCCGGACGTGCTCGGTCGATTCGCGCGCAGGCACACGCTCCGTGGGAGAGCTCATCCCGTGGTCGTTTCCCGAGAGGGCACTGAGCTAACTAGCCAGAGCCGAACCCGACGCGGCCGGCGCGGACGATCCGCTTGTAGTACGCGACCTGCGCGACGACGACGTGGAGCGGCCCATCTTCGGTATCGAGCACGACGACCGGCTTGCCGGAGCCGGTCGAGACGAGCGTCGACTCGAGCTCGTCCGCCGAGCGGGCCTCAACGAAGCTGCCGACGATCTGTCCGCCGACGAAGCCGAGCTCGATCCGTACGCGCTCATCAGCCACTTGCGCACACCACCTCGGAGAGTACGCCGTGGACGGAGTCGGGATGGACGAAGGCGACCTCGAGGCCGAACATGCCGCGGCGCGGTGTCTCGTCGATCAGCTCGGCGCCGGCATCCGAGAGATGCGCGAGGGCCGCGCGGATGTCCTCGACCTCGTACGCGACGTGGTGCATGCCGGGGCCGCGTTTGGCAAGGAACCGGCCCACGGGCGTATCGTCGTCCA
>DATBAH010000072.1:0-4807 GCA_036271615.1 Gaiellaceae bacterium | reverse complement strand
CTCGATCTCCATCTTGAGCCGCGAGGCGGCCTCGTCGACGAGGTCGATCGCCTTGTCCGGAAGCTGCCGGTCGGCGATGTAGCGCTCGGAGAGGACGGCAGCGGCGACGAGCGCCGCGTCGCGGATCCGCACCTTGTGGTGTGCCTCGTAGCGCTCCTTCAGGCCGCGCAGGATCGCAATCGTGTCCGACACCGAGGGCTCGCCGACGAAGACGGGCTGGAAGCGCCGCTCGAGCGCCGCGTCCTTCTCGATGTGCTTGCGGTACTCGTCGAGCGTCGTCGCGCCGACCGCGCGCAACTCGCCGCGCGCGAGCATCGGCTTGAGCATGTTCGCGGCGTCGACGGCGCCCTCGGCCGCGCCCGCGCCGACGATCGTGTGCAGCTCGTCGATGAAGACGATGATCTCGCCCTCCGCGTTCTCGATTTCCTCGAGCACGGCCTTGAGCCGCTCCTCGAACTCGCCGCGGTACTTCGAGCCCGCGAGCAAGCCGCCGATGTCCAGCGCCCACACGCGCTTCCCTTTCAGTGACTCGGGGACGTCGCCGGCCACGATCCGCTGGGCGAGTCCCTCGACGATCGCGGTCTTGCCGACGCCGGGCTCGCCGATCAGGACCGGGTTGTTCTTCGTACGGCGGGAGAGCACCTGGATGACGCGGCGGATCTCCTCGTCGCGGCCGATGACCGGGTCGAGCTTCCCGCTCTCGGCGGCCTCCGTCAGGTCGCGCCCGAACTTCGAGAGCGCCTGGTAGGTGCCTTCGGGATCGGAAGAGGTGACGCGCCTGCCGGCGGTGACCTCGGCGATCCTGGCGAGCAGCTCGTCGCGCGGGACGACGTCGAGCGCGAGCAGGAGGTGCTGCGCGGCGACGTACTCGTCCTCGAGCTTCTTCGCCTCGTCGAAGGAGCGGTCGAGCACCTTCGAAAGCGCGGCGGAGAGACCGGGCTGCTGCTGCGAGCCCTCGATGCGCGGTTTCTGGGCGAGCGTCGCCTCGGCCTGCGCCCGCAGCGCCTCGGCGTCGGGGACGAGCTCGCGCGGCAGTTCCTGGTCGAGGAGCGCGAGCAGGAGGTGCTCGGGATAGAGCTCCGGGTTGCCCATCCGGCGCGCGAGCTCCTGCGCAGCCGCGACGGCCTCCTGGGACTTGATCGTCAGCTTGCTGAAATCCATCTAGTTCGTCTGCCTTTCCGGAAGCCGCTCGTCGCGGACTAGCACGAGGTCGCGGCGGTAGTGCTTGTGCACCTTCTGGACGTCACGGCGGTGTTGCCGCTGGAGGCGCTCGATCTGCGCGTGCGCCTTGCGCAGCTCGTCCTCGAGGCGCAACACGAGCTCGACGCCGGCGAGGTTGAGGCCCAGCTCCGAGGTGAGGCGTTGCACGATCCGCAGCCGTTCGACGTCGGCTTCGGAGTAGAGCCGCGTGCCGCCAGGTGTCCGCTGCGGGCGCACGAGACCCTTGGTCTCGTACATGCGCAGCGTCTGCGGGTGCATGCCGACGAGCTCGGCCGCGACCGAGATCATGTAGATCGGCCGGTTCGAGGTCTCCATCAGCCGACCGCCTTCTGCAGCTCTTCGAGGAGCTCCCGCTCCTTCTTGTTCACGCGCTTCGGCACCTCGATGCGGACGCGCGCCAGCACGTCGCCCTTGCCGGAGCCCTTGAGGCGCGGCGCGCCGCGGCCCTTGATCCGCAGCAGCTTGCCGTCCTCGGAGCCGGCCGGAATCTTGAGCGAGACGGTTCCTCCCGGCGTCGGCACCTCGACCTTGCCGCCGAGCGCGGCAGTCGGGAAGGAGACCGGCACCTGGACGATGAGGTCGTCACCGCGCCGCTCGTACGTGTCGGAGGATGCGACCCGCGTGACGACGATCAGGTCGCCGTTCGGGCCGCCGTTTTGACCGGCCTCGCCCTTGCCCTTGAGCCGGATCTTCGTGCCGTCCTTGACGCCCGGCTTGATCTTCACGGTGAACGTGCGCCGCCGCCGCTCGCGGCCGGAGCCGTGGCACTTCGAGCACGGCTGCTCGATCACGGTGCCGTTGCCGCGGCAGCGCGGGCAGGGCTGCGAGAGGGCGAAGAGGCCCTGCGACTCGGAGACGACGCCGCGGCCGTTGCACTCGGGGCAGATGACCGGAGCCGTGCCGGGCTCCGCGCCCGTACCGCCGCACTGCGAGCAGGCCACGGTCAGCTCGACGGGCACCTTGGCCTCGGCTCCGCGGAGCGAGTCCTCGAACGAGAGACGCACCTCGGTTTCGACGTCCGCTCCGCGAACCGGCTGCGGGCGCGCACGGCGACCGCCCCGGGTGGCTCCCGCGACGTTGCCGAAGAGACCGCCGAGGATGTCGCCGAGGTCGCCGCTCCAGTCGAAGTCGCCGAAGTCGACGTTGGCGCCTCCCGGGCCAGCCCCGGGCGCGCCGCGGCCGTTCGTCGAGCCGAAGCGGTCGTACGCCTTCCGCTTCTCGTCGTCGGAGAGGACGTCGTACGCGGTCTGCACCTGCTTGAAGCGCTCTTCCGCGCCCTTGTCGCCCTGGTTCGTGTCCGGGTGGTACCGGCGCGCGAGCTTCCTGTACGACTTCTTGATCTCGTCGGCAGTGGCGCCCTTCTTGACGCCGAGGGTGTCGTAGAGCGACTCAGGCATCGCCTTCGGGTTCCTCCCGCGCCGGCGGCGCGGCGACGACGACCCGAGCGGGCCGGACGACGCGCTCGCCGAGCTTGTAGCCCTTCTGGACGACATCGATCACCGAGCCCTCCTCGGCCTCGGACGGCTGCGAGAGCAGCGCCTCGTGGACGTGCGGGTCGAACTTCCCCTCCGTCTCGATCGGCGTCACGCCGTGACGGGCGAGCAGCGCCGCAAGTGAGCGGTGGACGAGCTCGACGCCCTCCTCGAGCTGCGCCTCCTGATGCTCCTCGGCCGCCGCGAGCGCGCGCTCGAGGTCGTCGAGGATCGGGATGAGCTCCGCGATCAGCCGCTCGTTTGCGAGCCGCACGTACTCCTGCCGCTCACGCGCCGCCCGCTTCTTGTAGTTCTCGAAGTCGGCTGCGAGGCGCAGCAGCCGGTCGTCGACCTCCTGCTCCGGCTGCTGCTCCTCGACGTGCTCGGTCTCTTCCTGCTGAAGGTGCTCCTCGGTCACGAGGTCGGCGCCTCCTCGTCGACGACCTCGTACTCGCCCTCCTCGACGACCTCGTCGTCGGAACCGGCGGTCGTCTCGCCGTCGCCGCCCCCGCCTGCAGAGGCCTGCGCCTGCTGCGCCGCCTCGGCGTAGAGCACCTCGGCGAGCTTGTGCGACGACTCCTGTAGCGCGTTCATCTTGGTGTTGATCTCGGCGAGGTCGTCGCCCTCGAGCGCCTGGCGCAGCTCCATGATCCGGCCCTCGATCGTCGAGGCCTCGGACTCGTCGAGCTTGTCGCGGTGCTCGGAGAGCGAGCGCTCGGTCTGGTACGCGAGCGTCTCGGCGAGGTTCTTCGCGTCGGCCGCCTCGCGCAGCCGATGCGCATCCTCTGCGTGCGACTCCGCGTTGCGAATCATCTCCTGAACCTCGTCCTCGGAGAGCCCGGAGCCGCCCTGGATCTGGATCTGCTGGACGTTCCCGGTGCCCATGTCCTTTGCGGACACGTTGATGATCCCGTTCGCGTCGATGTCGAAGGTGACCTCGATCTGCGGCATGCCGCGCGGCGCCGGCGGGATTCCCACCAGCTGGAACTTGCCGAGCGTCTTGTTGTAGGTCGCCATCTCCGACTCGCCCTGGAGGACGTGCACCTCGACCGAGGGCTGGTTGTCCTCGGCGGTCGTGAAGACCTCGGACTTCTTGGTGGGGATGGTCGTGTTGCGCTCGATCAGCTTCGTCATCACGCCGCCTCTCGTCTCGATTCCGAGCGAGAGCGGAGTGACGTCGAGCAGGAGGATGTCCTTGACCTCTCCCTTGAGCACGCCGGCCTGGAGCGCGGCTCCCACGGCGACGACTTCGTCGGGGTTGACGCCCTTGTGCGGCTCCTTGCCGATCAGCTCCTTGACCTTCTCCTGCACCGCAGGCATGCGGGTCATGCCGCCTACGAGCACGACATGGTCGATCTTCGAGGCGTCGAGGCCGGCGTCGGCCAACGCCTGCTTGGTCGGCTCCACCGTCCTTCCGAGCAGGTCGGCCGTGGTCTCCTCGAGCTTCGCCCGTGTGAGCTGGAGGTCGAGGTGCTTCGGGCCTTCTGCGGTCGCCGTGATGAACGGCAGGTTGATCTGCGTCGTCATCGTGGACGAGAGCTCGATCTTCGCCTTCTCCGCAGCCTCGTAGAGGCGCTGCAGCGCCATCTTGTCCTGCGTCAGGTCGATGCCGTGGTCCTTCTTGAACTCCCCGGCCATCCAGTCGACGACCGCCTTGTCGAAGTTGTCGCCGCCGAGATGGTTGTCACCCGCAGTCGACTTGACCTCGAAGACGCCGTCGCCCAGCTCGAGCACGGAGACGTCGAAGGTGCCGCCGCCGAGGTCGAAGACGAGGATCGTCTGATCGGCGCCTTCCTTGTCGAGGCCGTACGCAAGGGCGGCCGCCGTCGGCTCGTTGATGATGCGCAGGACGTTCAGGCCGGCGATCTTGCCGGCGTCCTTCGTCGCCTCGCGCTGAGCGTTGTTGAAGTACGCGGGGACGGTGATGACGGCGTCGGCCACGGGCTCGCCGAGATACGCCTCCGCGTCCTGCTTGAGCTTCTGGAGGATCATCGCGCTGATCTCCGGCGGGGCGTACTCCTTGCCTTCCGCCTTGACGCGCACGTCGCCGTTCGAGCCCTTGACGACCTCGTACGGGACGATCGTCATCTCTTCCGTCACCTCGTCGAACTTGC
>DATBAH010000071.1:0-1673 GCA_036271615.1 Gaiellaceae bacterium | reverse complement strand
GGTCGCGACCTTCCGGACGCCGAGCGTCTCGGCGAGGTCGCTCAGGCGCGCGTTGCGACGAGCGTCGCCGCGCTCGTACGGACGCTGGAGCTCGACGTAGAAGCGGTCTCGGCCGAAGGCGCGCGCAAGTCGCGCCGCTGCGTTCGGGTCGCGAACCGCGAGCCCGTCGCGGGCGCAGCCCGAGAGGCAGACGAGTCCAGGGTCGAGCTCACTGCCGAGCTCCTCGAGCAGCGCTAAATCGAGCCGCGGCGGGGTCGGATCCCGGTTCGTCGCGTCGCGCGTGTGCGCGTGCGCCGCGGTCAGCAGGCGGCAGAGGTTCGCGTAGCCGCGTGCGCTCTCGACGAGCAGCGTCACGTGAGTGCCCTGCGCCAGCGTGACCTCCGCGCCGGTGATCGGCCGCACGCCGAGGTGCTTCGCCGCATGCGCGAACTCGAGCGACCCGTAGACGCCGTCGTGGTCGGTGAGCGCGAGGGCCTCGTAACCGAGCTCCGCCGCCCGCGCCGCGAGCTCCTCCGGCTGCGACGCGCCGTCGAGGAACGAGTAGGCGCTGTGCGCGTGCAACTCGACGTACGTCATGATCTGCTCACGTGGAGGAGACGTTCTTCGTCACACATCGCGAGGGCGAGCGAGTCGGGCCGCGGGGGCACCGTGTCCTCGCCGAGCTGCCGCAGATCGAGGCGATCGAGCTCTCGTACGGGCCGGATTTCGAGGGCGTCGACCTGCACACTCACCCCGACCACGCCGACTCGTTCTACGTGCTCGAAGGCGAGGTCGAGTTCTTCCTCGACGACGCCTGGCACCGCGCCGGTCCCGGCACGTTCCTCTCGGCGCCGCCGGGCATCGAGCACGGCTTCCGTCCCTGCGGCAGGTCCTTCCGCCTCCTCAACTTCCACACGCCGAACGTCGGTTTCATCGGACGGCTGCGGGAGGACTAGCTTCATCCCCGGAGTCTAGGCGAACGTATGTTCGTGCGCTATGCCGTCACGTGCGTGCCACCGACCCAGCGGTCGATTCCCAGGAGCTCCACACGGTTGGCCTTGCCGGCGAGCACCTTCTTCCCGGCCTCCGTCAGGCGCAGGGGGAGCGCGATGAAGCGCTGCGCGTCGCCGAGCGGCGGCGCGGGTGGCAGCGGCTCGTCCTGCGCCGCGAGGAAGGCATCCCGCGGGGTCGCGTGCCCGGCAGCGATCGCCGCCAGCGCGCGCCGCTCGGTGCCGGAGAGGCCGTCACCCGGAGCAGGCAGCTCTTCGAGTAGCCGCCGTAGCGCCGAGCCGAGGAACGGCAGCTCCGGCTCCTCGCGGTGCGCACGCTTCTCGAGCGCCGACGGCTCGGCGGCTCGAAACGCCTCCCACGCCTCGGCCGCCGCCGCAAGCGTCTCGGCGCTCGCCGGCCGCCGCTTCGGCCAGAGCGTCTCCAGCTCGTCGGCGGTCAGCTCGCCGAGCCCGCGGAACGACGGCTTGCCCGGGAACGAGTCGACCACGACGAGCTGCGGCGCGGCGTCGACGCCGTGCGCGAGGGACAGGACATCGAGGAGCTGGAGCTGGTCGTAGAGGTCGTGCTCGAACCAGAGCACGACCTCGGTCCCGTCGCGGAACGCTGCGAGCAGCTGCGCGTCCCGCCGCTCGAGCGAGCCGAGAATCGCGCGACGAAACCTCTCCGACCCTCATGGCACGAGT
>DATBAH010000070.1:0-4033 GCA_036271615.1 Gaiellaceae bacterium | reverse complement strand
CGACACGAGCGACGTCGAAGTGGACGGTCGTCAGATGCAGAGAGACGCCGACCTCAGCCCGTAGGGACCAGCACTCGGCTGGGCCAGCGTCCTTACTTACGCCTGAGCGGCGTTAGCTCTGCGCGCCTGAGACGATGTAGGCGACGAGATCGTTCAGCTGGGTGCTCGAGAGGGAGTTGCCGAAGGTCGTCGGCATGATCCCCTTGCTGAATCCCTTCGCGATGTAGGCGTCCGGATCGGCGATCGATTCCTTGACGAAGGCCGTGAGATCCATGTTCTTGTCCGCCTTCGCGTCCTGGGTCGGCGCGGTGTCGAGATTCGGGCCGATGGTGCCCGTCGAGCCCGCCGGCTGGAACGTGTGGCACCCCGCGCAGCCGTTCGAATTGAAGACCGCTTCACCCGCAGCTGCGTTGCCGCCGCCCGAGGAGGTCGTGGTCGCAGCGGAGGTCGTGGTCGCCGCGGAAGTCGTCGTCGCGGCAGAGGTGGTCGTCGCGGCAGTCGTCGAACCGCCCAGGGTCACGGTGTGCACGACCGTCGAGGCCGACTTCCCGAGCGAGGTGTAGTGGCCGACCACATACCCGGCGAAGCCGGCCGGGAAGAGGAGCGCAGCGAAGAGCACCCAGATAAAAACCTCGCCGGTCGAGGTCCACGGATTCCGGCGTCTCGGGCGCGGCACGGGCGTGAGGCTATCGACTCGGGCGGCGGGACGTAGCACCTACCTGCTAGGTAGAGCCGGATGGCAACCACGACCGTCAGCCTCGCCACGATCCGGCGGCTCACCGTCTCGACCCAGGAGTACGGGCCGCGCTTCCGACGTGCCCGTCCCGGGGACGTCGAACGAGCGATCCGCCGGCTCGGAGCGGTGCAGCTCGACTCGATCTCGGCGGTCGACCGCGCGCACCGCCTCACCCTTTCGAGCCGCATCGGCGCCTACTCCGAGCAGGAGCTGCAAGGCCTGCTCGCCTCGGGGCGCGTCTTCGAGTACTGGGCTCACGAGGCGTGCCTCCTCCCCATCGAGCTCTGGCCGTACTGCCGCCGCGCTATGGAAGGCGGCGCGCACTGGCGCCACCACGAGCAGGCGATGAAGCGGCACGCCGACCTCGTCGAGCCCGTGCTGGAGCGGATCCGTACCGAGGGACCGCTCGGCTCGCGCGACTTCGAAGGCGCCGGCGACGGCACCGAGATGTGGAACTGGAAGCCGGCGAAGGCGGTGCTCGAGGCGCTCTGGGACCAGGGAGTGCTCGTCGTCGCCGGCCGGCAATCCTTCCAGCGCCGGTACGACCTCGCCGAGCGCGTGATCCCGCGGGCGTTTCTGGACGCGCCGGTCCCGGACGAGGACGAGACGCTGCGCACGCTCGCGCTTCTCGCCGTTCGGGCACGAGGCGCGCTGACCGAGCCCGCCATCCGCGAGCACTGGCGGCTCAAGGGCGGCCGCGCGCGGCTCCACCATCACGTCCTCGCGCTCGTGGACGAGGGGCTCTTGCGCGAGGTGGCCGTCGACGACGGCGGGCCGCCGTTCTACGTCGACGCCGAGTCGGAGCTCGACGGCGCCCCTGCGCCACCGGTCCTCGTCTGCCCGTTCGACAACCTGCTCTGGGATCGGCCGCTGGTCGAGCGGCTCTTCGGCTTCCGCCACGTGATCGAGGTCTACAAGCGCGAGCACGAGCGCGCGTACGGCTACTACGTGCTGCCGCTGCTCGCCGGCGACCGGATCGTGGGACGCGCGGACCTCAAGGCCGACCGCGCGGAGGGCGTCCTCCACGTCCGCAGGTTCCACCGTGAGCCGCGCGTGCGGGGAGACGTCGACGCGAAGCTCGAGCGCGCGGCCGCGCGACTCGCACGCGTGCTCGGGCTCGAGGAGGTGCGTCATGCGTGAGGTTCCGGTCGAGGAGGCGAGGCGGATCGCCATCCGCGCTCAAGCGCTCGACGGCGACGCGAGCGGCGTGCTCGAGACCGTGCGCCGGCTCGGCTTCCTCCAGCTCGATCCGATCTCGAGCGTCGCACCGCCGCAGCTCCTCGTCCTCTGGAGCCGACTCGGGCCGTTCGACATCGCGGATCTCGACCGACTGCTCTGGGATGAGCGGAAGCTCGTCGAGTGGCGTGCGTTCCTCTACCCGAGCGAGGATCTGCCGATCCTGAAGGCATTCATGCGCCGCCGCGACCGGCCGTACGACCTGCGGCAGATCGCCTGGCTGAAGGAGCGCGCGTCCTTCCGCCGCCACGTCCTGAAGGAGCTGGGCGAACGCGGGCCGCTCCTTTCGCGCGAGATCGAGGATGCGCCGGGCCACCGGCGCGAGGATCACCGCTGGTGGGGTCAGCGGCAGATGGGGCTCATGCTCGAGCTCCTCGCCGCCCGCGGCCAGGTGGCGGTGGTCGGCCGGCGCGGCAAGCAGCGCGTCTGGGATCTCGCCGAGCGCTGGTACCCCGAGACCGAGACGCTGCCCCTCGCGAAGGCGCGGCGGCTGTACCACGAGAAGCGCTTCCGCGCGCTCGGCGTGCAACTGCAGCGCGGCAGGCTCGTGGCCCACCCCGAGGCGAAGGACGGCCCGATCCCGGAACGGCTGACGTTCCTCTCGCCGTTCGACCAGCTCGTCCACGATCGGGCTCGCATGGAGGTGCTCTGGGGCTTCTTCTACCGGCTCGAGATGTACGTCCCGGCGGCGAAGCGCGAGTACGGCTACTACGTCCTCCCCATCCTCCACGGCGACCGACTGATCGGCCGGATCGAGCCGGTATTCGACCGGAAGAGCCGCCGGCTCGAGGTCAAAGGCGTCTGGTGGGAGCCCGGCCAGAGGAAGATCGACCTCGCCGAGCCTTTGGACGACCTCGAACGCTGGTTAGCATCGACCTGATGGACTTCGAGACCCGCGCAATCCACGCCGGCCAGGAGCCCGATCCCGCGACCGGCGCGATCATCACGCCGATCTACCAGACCTCGACCTACGTGCAGGACGCCGTCGGCGAGCACAAGGGCTACGACTACTCGCGGGTCGCGAACCCGACCCGGCAGGCGCTCGAGACGGCGCTCGCCTCGCTCGAGTCGGCCGAGCACGGAGTCGCTTACTCCTCCGGGCTCGGCGCGACGACGACGCTCCTGCACTTCCTGAATCCGGGCGACCGGGTCGTCCTCATCGCCGATGTCTACGGCGGGGTCTACCGGATGACCTCGCAGGTCTACGAGCCGAAGGGCTACCGCTTCCACTACCTGCCGGCGGAGGAGTTCCCCAACCTCGGGGAGCATCTGGACGAGTCGACTCGGATGGTGTGGATCGAGACGCCGTCGAACCCGCTGCTCAACGTCGTCGACATCGCCGCCGCCGCCGAGGCAGCGCATGCGGCAGGAGCGCTCCTCGTCGTCGACAACACGTTCGCCACGCCGTACCTACAGCGGCCGCTCGAGCTCGGCGCCGACGTCGTCGTCCACTCCACGACGAAGTACCTCGGCGGACACTCGGACGTCGTCGGCGGCTTCGCGGCGACGAACGACCCGACGATCGCCGAGCGGCTGCGCTTCCTCCAGAAGTCGCTCGGAGCCGTGCCCGGCCCGTTCGACTCCTGGCTCGTGCTGCGCGGGATCAAGACGCTCGCGGTGCGGATGCGGCAGCACTGCCAGAACGCGACGGAGATCGCGGCCGTGCTCGAGCGCCATGCGTGCGTCTCGCGGGTCTTCTATCCGGGCCTCCCTTCGCACCCGGGCCACGCGACCGCGGCGCGTCAGATGCGCGACTTCGGCGGCATGGTCTCGTTCCTCGCCGAGTCGCCGGAGGAGGCGGAGGCGATCGCGGCCCGGACGCAGATCTTCCAGCTCGCCGAGTCGCTCGGCGGCGTCGAGAGCCTGATCGAGGTGCCGGCGCGGATGACGCACGCGGCCACCGCCGACGCGCCGTTCGCGGCGCCGCCGAACCTCGTCCGCCTCTCGGTCGGGATCGAGTCGGCCGACGACCTCGTGATGGATCTCGAGAACGCGCTCGTCCCGGCCGCCACGCGGGCATGAGCGGCGAAGCGGTCGTCTTCGTCGAGATCCCCTCGGGCT
>DATBAH010000069.1:0-8163 GCA_036271615.1 Gaiellaceae bacterium | reverse complement strand
CGCGCGGGTTCCACTGGCCGAAGTCGTCGCGGAAGGAGAAGATCCGCTCCTTCGCCCGGCTCCGCTCCTCGTCGCGGCGCGCCCCGCCGATCGCCGCGTCGAAGCTGTGCTCTTCGATCGCATCGAGCAGCGTCGTCGTCTGCAGCCGGTTGCGCGACGCGCGCGGGCCGGTCTCCTCGACGACGCGGCCCTTGTCGATCGACTCCTGCACCGACGCGACGACGAGACGCTCGCCGAGCTCCGCCACCCGACGGTCGCGGAACTCGATCGCCTCCGCGAAGTTGTGCCCGGTGTCGATGTGCATGATCGGGAACGGGAACTTGCCCGGCCTGAACGCCTTCTCGGCGAGCCGGAGGAGCACGATCGAGTCCTTACCGCCCGAGAAGAGCAGCACCGGCCGCTCGAGCTCGGCCGCGACCTCCCGGAAGATGTGAACGGCCTCCGACTCGAGCTCGTCGAGGTGCGTGACCGTCGGCAGAGCCCGGGACGTGCTCACGATTCGGCCTCGACGCGCTCGGAGATGAGGTTGAGCTCGGCGAGCCGGTCGATCACCGTGACGGCGGACTCCGAGGGCGTACGGCCGATGGTCTCGAGCCGCAACTCCGGCTTGAGCGGCTCCTCGTACGGCGCAGAGACGCCGGTGAAGTCCTCGATCTCGCCGGCGAACGCGGCCGCGTAGAGACCCTTCGGATCGCGCCGCGCACACTCCTCGAGCGAGGTCGCGACGAAGACCTCGACGAACGGAGCGTGCTTCTCGACGAGTGAACGCGCGTGGCGCCGCATCTCCTCATATGGCGAGATCGCCGAGACGATCACGACCGCGCCGGCACGCGCGAGACGCGAGGCGACCCAGCCGATGCGGGCGATGTTCGCGTCGCGGTCCTCCTTCGAGAAGCCGAGCCCCTTCGAGAGATGGGTGCGGACGATGTCGCCGTCGAGGTGGTCGACGACGAAGCCCCGCCGCTCGAGCTCGGGCTCGACGACGTTCGCGATCGTCGTCTTCCCGGCGCCCGAGAGTCCCGTGAACCAGACAACAAATCCGCTCATTTTCCCGCTCCGGCACCGGTATGAATCCCGCACTCGGTCCGCTCCGTCCCGGTCCAGCGCCCCTCGCGGCCCTGGCCCGGCTGGGTCGAGTGCGTGTCGCCGATCGACTCGTAACCGCGGTCGTGAAGCGCGTTGTACGGCAGCCTACGCTCGCGGACGTACGCCCAGCAGTCGTCGTCCGTCCAGTCGGCGAGCGGATTCGCCTTCCAGAGCTCGTGCTGGGAGTCCCAGCCGAGCTTCGGCGCGTCGGCGCGCGCCGGCGACTGGTCGCGCCGGATTCCGGTGATCCAGGCGTCGAGGTCGAGCAGCGCCCGGTTGAGCGGCTCGAGCTTGGCGATCGCGAGATAGAGGTCGGGATTCGTGTCCCAGAGCCCGTCCTCGACGGGCGCCGCCTCGAAGCGCTCGATCGTCGTCGCGTAGCGGCTCTCGACCTCGCGCCAGAGCTCGTACGTCTCCGGGAACAGATGACGCGTGTCGAGCGCGAAGACGCGGGCCTGCGGCTCGAGCTCGAAGACCATGTCGAGCAGGACGGACTCCTCTTTCTGGAAGGAGCACGCAAGCGCAACGCGGCCGGGGAACTCCGCCAGCACGTATTCGACGACCCGCTGCGCGGGCCACGACTCGACGTCAGCCGGCAGCTGCAGGCTCGCCACCGAGCAAGACCTCCTTCATCGTGTCACCGCGCAGGCCGAGACGCAGCGTCTCGAGCGCGATCACCTCGTCGGGCGGGATGTTGCCGAGATTGACGTTCGAGCCGAAGTGCTTGATGAACCACGCCTGGCTCTCCTTCGTCGGCGCCTCCCAGATCAGCGAGTCGAAGGACACGGAGTGCTCGATCTCGTCGACGAGACCGGTGCGGAGCTCGCCGCTCGGCCGGTAGATGCCGGCGGTGCCGCCCTCGCGGCCCTCGGCGATGACCCGCCACGCGCCCGCGTCGAGCTCCTCCTGCATCCACTGCGCCCACAGATAGGGCGCGATGTTCACCTCGGCGTCCTTCGACCCGACCTCCGAGAGCACGGTGAAGTCGCGCGCGAAGTCGGCGATCAGCTCGAGCTTGCGGTCGCGCGGAATCTCGATCGTGCCGTCGGAGATCTCGACGTGCGAGAAGCGAAACTCGGTCAGCCAGCCCTTGAACTCCTCGATCTTGTCGCGCGCGTAGACCGCCTCGAAGAACGTGCCGCCGCAGACGACGGGCGTCTCGAAGTGGCGGTAGAGCGCGATCTTCTTCTCGAGGTTGTTCGTCACGTAGCCGGTGCCCCAGCCGAGCTTGACGATGTCGACGAAGGCGCCCGCGGTGTCGAAGAGCCCCTCGATCTCCCGCAGGTTCAGCCCCTTGTCGATGACGTGCGTGAGCCCCGTCTCGCGCGGCTTGGCCGGCCGCACGGGAACCCCCAGGAATCCGTCTGCAAAGCCCGGCACGCCCGGGATAGTACCTAATCGATGGAATAGCAATCGCTTATTTCATACCGGGTTTGTCTGCTTTCGGCATGCCCGAAAGAGCCATCTTGATTGTCAGCTCTGACAACGCTAGCGTGGCCTCGTCGCATCTGCCCACGAACGACAGGAGGTCACGATGTCCGTACGGCGTACAGCTCTCCTCGCCTTGCTCCTCGCAGCCGCGGCCGCGATCCTCGGCTCGGCGCCGGCCTTCGCAGTGCTCTCCCCCACGGCCACACCCCTCCCGCCCGACCAGGCGCAGGCTCTCGCAACGGCGCCGGCCGACGTTCCCGACGGTTCCTCGACCAGCGCCGTCGACGGCGTCACCGTGCTCAACGCGTCCGCGAGCTCCGATGCCCAGACCTCGATCGAGCCGGGCATCTCACCGGAGGCCGCCGTCGGCCTCGTTCCTCTGATCGAGCCCGACTCCCGCGCGACCTCGGCGACGAGGGCGTCGTGCTGGGCCAACAGCATGTGGCATCAGTGGGGGACGTGGCCGTACCAGCAGCGCGTCACCGACACGACGTACTGGTGCGCCATCTACAGCAAGCACATCACCTACCGCACGTCCACCACGACGGCGTCCGGCCTGCTCTGCGGGGTCGGCTGGCGGGCGGGCGCGCTGATCGCCGGCGGGGTCGGCCGCAGCTTCACGTACTTCACGAACCGCGCGACGGCCGGTTTCTCGTGCCAGACCATCGTCCCCTGGATCACGCTCCACACAACGCATCACCTGGACGTGAAACGCACTGACCGCGGCGTGACGACCCAGGTCGGGACCGGCTAGCCCCCTAGTAGACGTCCCGCATGAGCTGTTCGATCTCGTCCGGGCTCGCGGGCCTGGGGTTGGCGAGGTTTCCGCCTCGCTCGGCCGCAGCGGCCGCGAGCCCGGGCAGGTCGGCCTCCGGCACACCGAGCTCGCGCAGCCGCGTCGGCCCCGCGAGCGCGGCGAGCGACTCGACGCGACCGGCCGGATCGTCGGGAGCGCCGACGGCCTCGCCGAATCGCGCAACGGCTTCGGGGGCAACGGCGGCGTTGAAGCGGAGGACCGGCGGCAGGCAGATCCCGTTGAGCGTCCCGTGCGGCAGCCCGTAGCGGCCGCCGATCGCCTGCGCCATCGCGTGCGCGAGCGCGAGCATCGAGCCGGCGAGCGCCGCGCCGCCGTGGCAGGCGCCGCGGAGCAGTTCCGTCCGGGCCTCGAGATCCAGCGGAGTGGAGACGACGCGGGGCAGCCAGTCCGAGATCAGGCGAGCCCCGGCCAGCGCATGCTCGTCCGCGTCCGGGTTGTGTCCCTGGACGTAGAGCGCCTCCGCGCAATGGGCGAGCCCGTTCATCGCAGTGCCCACGCTCGTCTCCGCCGGCAGCTCCAGCGTCAGCTCGGGCTCGTAGACGATGGCGGTGGGGTGCGCCCCACCCCCGCCGCCCTGCATCCGCCGCTCCGGATCGCGGACGCCGAAGTAGCTCGTCCACTCGGCGCCGGAATACGTCGTCGGCACGGAGACCAGCGGCCGGCCGGTGGCCGCGGAGATCGCCTTCCCGAGGTCGATCGTGCTGCCTCCTCCGACGGCGAGCACACCGTCGGCGTCCCGCGCCGCCTCGACGGCCGCCGGAACGCGATCGGAAGGTACCTCTCGCCACCGCCCTGCCGGTGGCACGGAGAGCTCGAGCGAGTCCCACCGCGGGCCTGCGACGAAGACCGGGGAGCCGACGCCCGCATCGGCACAGGCCTCCGGGAGGGAGTCGAGCCCCCAGCGGACGATCACGCCAGACGCTCGCGGGCGTGGGCGACGAACTCCTGCGCGACCCGCGTCTCGGCGCGGCCGGTCGCGCGCGCGAGCTGGACGTCGCGTGCCGGCTCCAGTCCCTGGACGCGCGCGACCGCCAGCGTTCCCGCGGCCAGGTCGCCTTCGATCGCGATGCGCGAGATGAACGTGGCGCCGAAGCCGCCGAGCACCGCGGCGCGGGCGGACTCCTGGAGGCCGAGCTCGAGCTTCACGTTCAGGTCGCGGAGCCGGACGCCGAGCTCGCGCAGCTCGTCGTCGATCATCTGCCGGATCCCGGCTCCCTCCTGCATGAGCACGAGCGGCTCCGACTTGAGCTCCTCGAGCGTCAGGCTCTTGCCGGCGCGCTTGTGGTCGGCGGGGACGGCGAGGACGACCTCGTCACGGTAGAGCGGCTCGAACGTGACGCCCCGCTGCCGGCTTGCGACGCCGACGACTCCGAGCTCGAGCTCGCGCCGCGCGACCTGCTCGACGACGGTGTGCGTGTCGGACACGGTCAGCGCGACGTGAACCTGCGGATGGAGGCCCTGGAACTCCCCGAGCAGGACGGGCAGGACGCTTCCGCCCGGGCCGGTGGAGGCCCCGATCTCGAGCCGGCCCTTGAGCTCGCCCTCGGCCTCCTCGCCTAGATCGGCGAGCAGCTGCTGCTCGAGCGCAAGCAGCCGCTGTGCGCCGCGGTAGAGCCGGAGGCCGGCCTCGGTCGGCTCGACCCTGCGGCCGGAGCGGTCGAGGAGCCGCTGGCCGACGCGCTGTTCCAGCGATCGGATCTGCAGGCTGACCGCGGGCTGGGTGACCCCGAGCTGATCGGCAGCCTGCGAGAAGCTCCGGCGTTCGACGACCGCGCAGAAGGCCACCAGCTGCTTCGTGTCCATAAGGACACCTTATAGCTGCCGTTCGCGCGCCCGACATCGCCCGCCGCGGCTTTACGATCGGCCACGTGCCAGACTCGACGCGGATCGAGGACACGCTCGTCCGCGGCTACCGCCAGCTTGCGCTCGAGACGCCGGAACGGCCGCGCGACGTCGTGCTGCGGACCCTCGACGTCCTCCTCTCGTCGCTGTTCCTGCTCCTCTCGCTGCCGATCTCGCTTGCGATCGCCGTCCTCGTACTCGTCACGAGCGGGACACCGATCCTCTACCGCGGCGAGCGCGTCGGCCGCGGCGCGCGCGTCTTCACGATGTACAAGTTCCGCACGCTTCGCCGGGGCGCGGAGAGGCGGCTCGGCCAGTATCTCGGCGAGGAGCTCGTGCAGCACACGCAAGCCGAGTTCACGCCGGTCGGGCGCTGGCTCAAGACGACGCAGCTCGACGAGATCCCGCAGTTCGTCAACGTCCTGCGCGGCGACATGAGCCTCGTCGGGCCACGGCCGATCCGTCCCGTCTTCTTCGAGGAGCTCGCGCACGAGCTGCCGTCGTACTGGCAGCGACTCGTCGTGCGGCCCGGCCTGACCGGCTTCGCCCAGGTGCGGCGGGGCTACGAGACGCCGATGGGCGAGAAGCTCGCCCACGATCTCGAGTGGATCGCCGACCGCTCCGTGCGCCTCTACCTCCGCACCGTCGTCGCCACCGGCTGGCGGGTGCTCAAGCAGTCGGTCGGAGGACTGCTGGGCAAGCGCGCCTGAGCTGCGCGTTCGGAGCTCTCTCTAAGGTAGACCCGTGTGCGGGATCTGCGGGATTGCGACGACGCGCGGCGCGGCGGACGTCGAGGCGCTGCGCGGGATGAGCGACCTCCTCGTCCACCGCGGCCCCGACAGTGCGGGCGAGCACGTCGACGGCGGCATCGGTCTCGCCGCACGGCGGCTCTCGATCATCGACCTCGCGCACGGCGACCAGCCGATCGCCAACGAGGACGGAAGCTGCGTCGTCGTCCAGAACGGCGAGATCTACAACTACCCGGAGCTGCGCCGCGAGCTCGAACGCGCGGGGCACGAGCTCCGGACGCGCTGCGACACCGAGGCGCTCGTCCACCTGTACGAGGAGCACGGGCTCGGCTTCGCCGAGCGGCTGCGCGGGATGTTCGCGGTCGCGATCTGGGACGCGCGACGCGGGCGGCTCGTACTCGCGCGCGACCGTTACGGGATCAAGCCGCTCTACTACCGCCACGTCGGCGACGAGCTGCGCTTCGCGTCGGAGCTGCGCGCGCTGCCTCGCGGCGAGATCGACCTCGACGCGCTCGAAGCCTTCCTCGCCTTCAACTCGATCCCGGCGCCGTACTCAATCTTCCGCGACGTGCGGAAGCTGCCGGCCGGGCACCTCCTCGTCTGGGAGGGCGGCGCCGTCACGCTCGAGCGCTACGCACGGCCCGGCCCCGCGGGCGCCGACGAGCTGCGGACGGGGGACGAGGCAGAGCTCGTCGAGGAGCTCCGCGCGCGGTTGCGCGACTCGGTGCGCGCGCATCTCCTGTCCGACGTGCCGGTCGGCGTCCTGCTCTCGGGCGGCGTCGACTCGGCTGCTCTCGCCGCGCTCGCGGCGCAGGAGACGCCGGAACCCGTGCACACGTTCACGATCGGCTTCGCGGAGCGAAGCTTCGACGAGCGCGACGACGCGAGGCTGGTCGCCGAGCGGTACGGAACGGAGCACCACGAGCTTCTCGTCCGCCCCGAGCCGGAGCTGCTCCTGCGCGCGCTCGCGGAGGCCTTCGACGAGCCGTTCGCCGACTCGTCGGCGCTGCCGACGTACCTCGTCTCGCAGCTCGCGGCGGAGCACGTCAAGGTCGCGCTGTCGGGCGAGGGCGGGGACGAGCTGTTCGGCGGCTACTACACGTACACCGCCGATCTCATGGCGGACCGCCTGGCGCCCCTCGCGCGGGCCGCGCGGCCGCTCGTGGAGGCGCTGCCCGCTTCCTCCCGCAAGGCGAGCCTCGACTACAAGGCGAAGCGGTTCGTCCGCGCGGCGCACCTGCCGCCGCTCGAGCGGCACCACGGCTGGAAGGAGATCTTCTCCGCCGACATGCGCAGCGAGCTGACCGGCCGCGGCGCGGGGTTCGATCCGGTCGACGTCTACCGCACGCGGTACGCCGAGACGGCGGGAGCGCCCGAGCTCGCGCGGCTGCAGGACGTGGACTTCGGCATCTACCTCGTCGACGACCTGCTCGTGAAGACCGACCGGGCCTCGATGGCGCATTCGCTCGAGGCGCGTGTCCCCTTCCTCGACCCGCTCGTGACGAACCTCGCCTTCGCGTTGCCGACGCGCCTGAAGGTGCGCGGCCTGGCGAAGAAGGTGCTGCTGCGCAAGGCGGTGGAGCCACTCGTGCCGCGCGAGGTCGTGCACGGCCGCAAGCGCGGCTTCTCGATTCCGGCAGCAGCCTGGCTGCGCGGCGAGCTCGAGCCGTTCGCGCGCGAGACGCTGTCGCCCGAGAACCTGCGGCGCCAGGGCTTCTTCCAGCCCGAGCCGGTCGCGCGGCTGATCGACGAGCACGTTGCGGGCCGGGAGGACTGGAGCCGGCAGCTGTGGGGGCTGCTCGCGTTCACGCTCTGGTACGAGCGGCACGTCGAGCAGGAGCCGCCCCGGCTGGAGTCGGCGCGGATGGAGGCTCTCGCGGCATGAGCGGGCTCCCACCGCTCGAGCTCGGATACGCCCACACGGAGCTCCGCCGCGAGCTCGTCGACGCCGTGCTCCGCGGCGAGAAGACCGCGACTGCCGGCCTGCTGGCGTCGTACGAGGCGGAGAGCGAGGAGCCCGAGCGGATAGGGAGCCGCTGCGCTCTGCTCGGCTTCGACGGCGAGCCCGTCGCCGTGGTCGAGATCACCGAGTCGAGGGTCGTGCCGGCGGCCGAGATCGACGAGGAGTTCGCCCGCGACGAGGGCGAGGGCTACGACTCGGTCGAGGAGTGGCGCAGTGCGCACGAGCGCTTCTTCGACCGGCCGATCGGGCAGGACACACCGATCGTCGCCGTCAGG
>DATBAH010000068.1:0-4043 GCA_036271615.1 Gaiellaceae bacterium | reverse complement strand
TCCACGCGGCCCAGAGCCGGTCGGCGGGATCGACCGAGAGCGCCATGTGCGGGTCGCCGCCCGTGAACTTGGCGCCGACGCGCGTCTCGTCCTTCGGCATCGCGGCTCCCTGGAACCGCTCCACGGAGAACGCGGTCGCGTCCGGGTAGCCGGGCGCCCAGCCGAGATAGGTGAAGCCGGCCGAATCGGAGACGAGCGGGATACGGTCGTCGCGCGGAGCGGTCGGAGCGAACCCATAGGTTTGACCGGGCGCGAGGTTGCTCGCGAGCTGCTCGACGTCGAACGTGCCCGTGCTCTGTGCATTCGAGTAGAAGGCGACTCGGACGACACCGGTGCTGTCGACCGCGATCGACGTGCCGTAGCCGCAGCAGTCCGGGAAGACGTTCTCCACGGCCTGGCCGTTGAGGCCGCGGAAGACGTTGACGAAGCCGGTTCCGTTCTGGACGAAGTACGGCGTCCCGTCGGGGCCGACGGTCGCGCCGACTACGCCGCCGACGTCGTGCGACTGCGTCTGGATCGGCCCTGTCCAGCCGGCGCCGTCGTTGGTCGAGGTCAGGCGCGCGACGCCCGCTGCGTTCGGGTAATAGAGCTGGATCGAGCCGTCGGGCAGCTGGACGAGCTGCGTCTGGCCGGCAATCGGATCGCCGGTCACGACCGCGTGCGGCGCGCCCCCGGCCCTCGCGACCGAGATCGTGTCGGCGAGAGGCGTCTCGAACGAGACGAGCTCCGTCCCTGCCTTCGTGACGAGCATCGACGGGATGACGGTGTTGTCGACGCCGGTAGCGAGCGTGTGCCACGAAGACGCAGCCGGAGCTGCGGACGAACCCACGAGAAATGTCCCCGCGAATGCGAGAACCGCAAGGGCGATGCGGCGCACATCTCGACCATCGCAGCGCGATCGGAGCTCGTCAACCCCCCGGTTGAGCCATCCGTTCGTAGACCGCGTTCTCCCAGATCAGGCCCGGCCGTTCGCGCCGCTCGAGCGCGAGCCCTTCCCGTTCAGCCGCCGCCGTCATGCGCGCGACCGGATGGACGAAGGCGCGGAAGCTCGAGCTCGAGAGCCGGAGGCCGAGGTTGATCGCCCAGATGCCGGCGCGCGTCCACGGCCGCTCGCGCGGATACGTGAGCAGCAACCGCTGCCGCGTGTGCGCCGCTGCCACGCCGACGAGCAGGTCGACGTCCGGATAGCAGCAGACGACGCGGTGCATGACCACGATGTCGTGCGACTCGACGGGCTCGGTGACGAAGTCGGCCACACGGCGGTCGACGCGCTCGCCGAGCCCGCGTTCCTCGATGAGCTTCGCGGCCTCCTCTTCGTACTCCCCGGACAGCTCGACGTTCGTCGCGCGGTCGGCGCCGGCGGCCAGAAGATCGAGCTCGATCGCGCCGACGCCACCGCCCACCTCGAGCACGGTCGCTCCGGAGACGTCGCCGGCGAGCTCGACGAGGTCACGCGAGGTGCCGCCGAGCCCACGCTTCCGGTAGCGCCGCGCGTCCGTCCTGGCCTGCTTCGCGCTGAAGAGGCGCTCATAGCCCTCCGGCCGACAGCAGCCCGACACGGCCTCGATCCTACTGCGGCTATCGTCGGCCGCCGATGTCCTCGGACTACGTCTTCACGATGTACCGGGCCGACAAGTTCTACGGCCCGGACCGGCAGGTGCTCGCCAACATCTCGCTCTCGTTCCTGCCGGGGGCGAAGATCGGCGTGCTCGGACCGAACGGCGGCGGGAAATCCACGCTCCTGCGCATCATGGCCGGCCGCGACGAGCCCTCGTCCGGCGTCGCCGAGCTCGCCCCGGGCGCGACCGTCGGCCTGCTCGAGCAGGAGCCCGAGCTCGACCCGGCCAAGGACGTGCGCGGCAACGTCGAGGACGGCGTCCGGCCGCTGCGCGACCTGCTCGACCGCTTCAACGAGATCAGCGCCGCCTTCGCCGAGCCGGACGCGGACTACGACAAGCTCCTCGCCGAGCAGGCGAAGGTGCAGGACGCGATCGACCGCGGCGACGTCTGGGAGCTCGACGACCGGCTCGACCACGCGATGGACGCGCTCCGCCTGCCGGAGGGAGACCGCGACGTCGAGACGCTCTCGGGCGGCGAGCGCCGCCGCGTCGCGCTGTGCCGGCTGCTCCTCTCCGCGCCCGACCTGCTCCTCCTCGACGAGCCGACGAACCACCTCGATGCCGAGTCCGTCCTCTGGCTCGAGCGCTTCCTCGCGGACTACAAGGGCACCGTGGTCGCCGTGACGCACGACCGCTACTTCCTCGACAACGTCGCCGGCTGGATCCTCGAGCTCGACCGCGGACGCGGCATCCCGTTCCAGGGCAACTACTCCTCGTGGCTCGAGCAGAAGCAGGAGCGCCTCGCACACGAGGAGAAGCAGGAGTCGGCACGGCGCCGCACGCTCGCCCGCGAGCTCGAGTGGGTGCAGTCGAGCCCGCGCGCCCGGCACGCAAAGGCGAAGGCGCGGCTCGGCGCGTACGAGCGCCTCCTGGCCGAGGAGCAGAACGTCAGGCTCGACGGCGTCGAGATCCACATCCCGCCCGGGCCGCGGCTCGGCGATGTCGTGATCGAGGCCGAGGGCGTGCGCAAGGGCTTCGGCGACCGCCTGCTCGTCGACGACCTCACGTTCTCGCTCCCGCCCGCCGGCATCGTCGGCGTGGTGGGCCCGAACGGCGCGGGCAAGACCACGCTGTTCCGGATGATCGCGGGCGAGGAGCAGCCCGACGACGGAGCGCTCCGGGTCGGCGACACGGTCGACCTCGCCTACGTCGACCAGGCGCGCGCCGACCTCGACCCGGCGAACAACGTCTGGAAGGAGATCTCCGGCGGCCACGACACGATCGAGCTCGGCAAGCGGGAGGTGAACTCACGGCAGTACGTCTCGTGGTTCAACTTCAAGGGGTCGGATCAGCAAAAGCGCGTCACCGACCTGTCCGGCGGCGAGCGCAATCGCGTCCACCTCGCGAAGCTCCTGCGTTCCGGCGGCAACGTCCTTCTGCTCGACGAGCCCACCAACGACCTCGACGTCGACACGCTCCGCGCGCTCGAGGAGGGGCTGCTCGAGTTCGCCGGCTGCGCCGTGGTGATCACGCACGACCGCTGGTTCCTCGACCGCGTCGCAACCCACATCCTCGCCTTCGAGGGCAACAGCGAGACGATCTGGTTCGAGGGCTCGTGGGGCGACTACGTCGAGTGGATGAAGCAGACGCGCGGCCCCGACGCGCTCGAGCCGCACCGAATCAAGTACAAGCCGCTCGTCCGCAGCTGATCTAGGCTCCGCGGATGGAAGAGATCGCGCCCGGCGTCTGGCACTGGACGGCGCTTCGCGAGACGATCGGGAGCCAGGTCAGCTCCTACTACCTCGCCGAGGAGCGGGTCGCGATCGACCCAATGCTGCCGCCGGATCGGCCCGAGTGGTTCCGGCCCGAGAACGTCCTGCTCACGTGCCGTCACCACGATCGCGAGGCCTGGCGGCTCGGCTGCCCGGTCTGGGTCGTGGCACAGGGCGCCTACGAGCTCGAGGGCCGGGGCGAGATCCGGACGTACGAGTGGGGCGACGAACTGCCGGGCGGAATCGTCGCGCACGAGGTCGACTCCTTGAGCCCGGACGAGACCGCCCTCTACAGTCCGGCGCACCGCGCGCTCGCGGTCGGCGACGGCGTGATCCGCCGGGAGCACGACGGGCCGCTCGCCTTCGTCCCCGATCGGTTCATGGACGACCCCGAGGGCGACAAGGCCGGCCTCGGCGCCGCGTATCGGCAGCTCCTCGAGCTGGACTTCGACCTCCTCCTGCTCGCGCACGGCGACCCGGTCGTCGGAGACGCCAAAGCAGCGCTGCGCGACTTCCTCGGCGACTAGGAGGGTCGACTGGCGCTGGAGCTTGCGCGAGCGCGGGCCATGGTTTAGAGCTTCTAACGGAATGACCACGCGCCGACTGGGCGTGATGGGCGAGTGCGATGCAAGGACGCAGGGAGCGTGAATAGCAGCGCTATTCGCGCGACCGAGGACGCCGCAGCGCGCCGCACAGCGCGGCCAGACGGCCC
>DATBAH010000067.1:0-19444 GCA_036271615.1 Gaiellaceae bacterium | reverse complement strand
GGCATCGACGAGCAGCAGGCCTTCGAGCGCCTTCGTGACGAATCCCAGCGCAACGGACGTAAAGTCGTCGAGGTCGCCGAAGCCGTCACCCACACCCACCGGCTCTTGACGCCCGACCCTCCTCCCGCCACCGAGCCAGAGGCCTGAGACCCAGGCCGACCGCGTTTACGATGCGGGCGTGAGCCGCTTCCTCCACACGATGGTTCGGATCACCGATCCCGAGAAGAGCCGCGCCTTCTACGAGGCGCTCGGCTTCCGCTTCGAGCGCGACATGGACATCGTCCGGAACGGTCAGCTCGAGGCGACGAACTACTTCTTCGGCGTCGGCGACCAGGAGTCGGTGCTCGAGCTCACCTTCAACCACGACGGCCGCACCTACGACCTCGGCACCGGCTACGGGCACATCGCCGTCGCAGCCGACGACCTCGAGCAGACGCTCGCGGAGCTGAAAGAACAGGGCATCGAGCCGGAGCGCGAGCCGTACCGCGTGCGCGAGGGCGGGTCCTTGATCTGCTTCGTCCAGGACCCGGACGGCTACCGCATCGAGCTGATCGACTGCAGCGGGAAGTAGCCGGTTACGAGCCACGAGTAGCTTTCCCGCGTTTGCGGGATAGCTAGGGCGTGTGGTCGGAGGGACCCACCTCGGAGCATGTCCGGCGGCTGCAGTCGGTCACCGACGCGGCCCTGGCCCACCTGCGTCTCGACGATCTGCTCGCCGCGCTGCTCGAACGGACGCGCGAGATCCTCGAGGTCGACACCTGCGCGATCCTTCTGCTCGACGAGGGGACGAACGAGCTCGTCGCCCGCGCCGCGCTCGGCATCGAGGAGGAGGTCGAGCAGGGCGTCCGCATCCCGGTGGGCGGCGGCTTTGCCGGGCGGATCGCCGCCGAGAAGCGGCCGGTGGTCCTCGACGACGTCGACCACGCTCACGTTCTCAACCCGATCCTGCGGGAGAAGGGGATCAAGTCGATGCTCGGCGTCCCGCTCGTGGTCGAGGGAGAAGTGCGGGGCGTCTTGCACGTGGGGTCGCTCGTTCCGCGCACCTTCGAGAAGGGCGAGGTAGAGCTGCTCCAGCTCGTGGCCGACCGGGCCGCGCTCGCGATCGAGCACGCGCGCCTCTTCGAGGCAGAGCGTGCCGCGCGCGAGCGGATCGAGCACGTGCAAGCGGTGACCGACGCGGCGCTCGCGCATCTCGAGGTGAACGAGCTGCTCCGCGTCCTCCTACCGAGAATCCGCGACATCCTCCGCACCGACACCTGCGCGGTCTTGCTGCTCGACGAGGAGACGAACGAGCTCGTCGCGCGCGCGGCGCTCGGGATCGAGGAGGAGGTCGGCGTGCGGATCCCGCTCGGCGCGGGCTTCGCCGGCCGCGTCGCTCTCGAGGCGCGGCCGATGGTGATCGACGTCGACGAGTACCCGGTCTTCAACCCGATCCTGCGGCAGAAGCACCTCAGGTCGATGGTCGGCCTGCCGCTGCTCGTCCGAGGCGCCGCGCTCGGCGTCCTCCACGTCGGGACGCTCACGCCTCGGCAGTTCACGCAGGACGAGGTGGACCTGCTCCAGCTCGTTGCCGAGCGGGTCGCCATCGCCATCGAGCGGGCGCAGCTGCACGAGGAGCTCATCCAGCTCGACCAGCTCAAGCTCGACTTCGTCGCGATCGCCTCGCACGAGCTGCGGACTCCTGCGACCTCCGTCTACGGCGTGCTCAAGACGCTCGCGGATCGCGGTCCGGACCTGAACGACGAGTTGCGAGCGGAGCTGCTCCGCGTCGGCGTCGAGCAGGGCGAGCGCCTCCGGCGACTGCTCGAGGAGCTGCTCGACCTCTCGCGTCTCGACGCGCGCGCAATCAATGTCGAGCCGCGGCCGGTGGTGCTGAAGGCGGCGCTGGCTGATGTCGTCCACGGCGCACTTTCCGCGTCAGACGCGGTCGAGCTGGACATCCCGGACGATCTCGCCGCCATCGTCGATCCGCTGGTGCTCGAGCGCGTGATCTCGAACCTCGTCGCCAACGCGGTCCGCTACGGCGCACCGCCGATCCGGATCGTCGCTCGCCAGCGCGACCGCCATCTGCGCGTCGCCGTCGAGGACGCAGGCCCCGGCGTCCCGGACGAGCTCGAGGGCAGGGTCTTCGACCGCTTCGCACGCGGCGGCAGCGATGCGGGGCACGGGCTCGGGCTCGCGATCGCGCGCGCATACGCGCAGGCGCACGGAGGAGACCTCGTCTACGACCATCGCCCGAGCGGCGCCCGCTTCGAGCTGCTCATCCCGCAGGAACGAAAGCTCGGCAAGACCGTCTGAGCGGTCGTCCTACTGCTTCGACAGCTGTTGCTTGATCGCCGCGAGCGTTTGCGGCCCGACGATGCCGTCCGCGTTCAGCCCGCTCGCGGCCTGGAACTGCTCCACCGCGTTCTGCGTCGACGGCCCGTAGACGCCGTCCGGCTTGCCCGACGAGAAGCCGAGCTTGTTGAGCGCTTGCTGGAGGAGCGTCACCTGCGAGCCGGTGTCGCCCGGCTTGAGCGTCTGCGCGGGTGCCTCGGTCGCGGGGGTCGTGTTGGTCTGAGCCGTGGTCGGCGTCGTATTGGTGAGCGGCTTCGGCGGCGGCGCCACCGTCTGCGTCGCAGGCTTGCCGCCGTTGAACACGCCGAACGCCGCGAGGATCGCGAAGAAGATTGCGAGGACGCAGATGCCGATGATCGCGACCTGCGTCGTCGTCAGCGTCCTGCCGGCGACGACGATCTCGCGGTGGCGGGGCGAGGGCGCGTCCTCGTCCTCGGGCAGCACCCAGACCTCGTCGGCGTCTTCGTAGACGCCGCGGCCGACGGCGCTCTGCGTCTCGGTCGGCGGCTCGGGCTCGTCGAACCAGTCGTCGTAGCCCGGATCGCGCTCGCGGCGACCCTCCATGGTCTGCGGACCGTACAGGCTCCGAGGCCATGCCGACAAGGGATGTAGCCTCGCGGCTGGTGACGGCGCTCCTCATCGTCCTCGCGATCGGCTTCGCGTGGAGCATCGGCGCGCACTACACAGGCGCCGTGATGGGGATGCCGCACGCGCTGCGGGCGATCGGTGCGTGGCAGGCCCTGCTCCTCATGGCGCCGCTCGCGTTCCTCGGTGCCACGTTCGCGAGCCACGCCGTCGAGCAGCGGGTCGGCACGGGCCTCACCGACCAGCCGCTGTCGGTCGAGCAGCAGGTCGTCGTGATCGGCGTCGCGTTCGCGGTCACGACGTTCTTCAACCGGTTCCGCATGCCGACCTCGACGATCCAGATCCTCGTCTTCTCGGTCGTCGGCGTGGCGCTCGCGACCAGCACCGGGGTGGACTGGAGCTCGATCGGGCACCTCGCGGTGGTCTGGGCGGCCGCACCGATCGCGGCGATCTTCCTCGGGCTGCTCCTGACTCTGGGCCTCGATCGCCTGCGGCTCGGAGATCGGGTCGGGACGGTGCTCGTCGCGATGGGCGCCGTCGCCGCGTTCGCGATGGGTGCGAACGACGTCTCGAACGCGAGCGGCGCGCTCGTCGGCACCGGCACGTTCAGCCCGCTCGAGGCGGGAGCGCTCGGCGGCGCCGCGATCGCGGTCGGGGTGCTCACGTGGGGGAAGCCGCTGCTGCGCCGGGTCGCCTTCGAGATCGTCGAAGTCGACCGGGCCATGGCGACCGCGGCGCAGCTCGTCCAGGCAGGCGTCGTCCTCGTCGCCGTCGCCTTCGGCTTCTTCACCTCGATGAACCAGGCTCTCGTCGGCGCGATGGCGGGTGCGGGCTTTGCCCGCGGACGCGAGACCGTCCACCTCACGACGCTCTTCGCGATCCTTCAGGGCTGGGTGCTCGGCCCCGCGGTGTCGATCGCCGCGGGGTACGTGTTCGGCCTGCTGGTTTCCTAGAGCGCGAGAACCACGACGAGCGCATCGACGACGTGCGGGTCGAACTGCGTCCCCGCGCACTCGCGCAGCTCGGCTGCCGCGGCCTCGCGCGAGAGGGCGCGACGGTACGAGCGGTCGGTCGTCATCGCGCTCCACGCGTCGCACGCGCAGACGATTCGCGCCACGAGCGGGATCTGCTCGCCGGCGAGCCCGTCGGGATAGCCGTTCCCGTCCCAGTGCTCGTGGCACGACCGGACCAGAGGGCCGACCTCGCCGAGCAGGCCCCCGGCGCGCTCGAGCATCTCGTGGCCGAGGATCGTGTGCGTGTTCATCAGGGCGCGCTCCTCCTCGTCGAGCGGCCCCGGCTTGTTGATGATCTCCGGCGGGATCCTGACCTTCCCCACGTCGTGCAACAGCGCCGTGAACTCGGCCATCCGCTGCGCGTCGTCGCCGAGACCCATCTGTCCTGCGACGGCGAGGACGAGCTCGACGACGTCCCGGCTGTGCGAGCCGGTGTACGCGTCGTCGGCCTCGATCATGTCGCCGAGCAGGTACGACGTCCCCTGATAGGCGTTCTTGAGCTCGAGCACCTTGTCGTTCTTCTGCTCGCGCTCGCGTCCCACCCGGTCGACGATCAGCACCATCGGCAGGAGAAGGAGCAGGGCGGCCGGGTGGCTGTAGGCGGGGAACGCGGCCAGGAGTCCCAGCGGCGCGAGCATGACGTCGAAGCCGTACGCGAGCAGGACGCTCCTGAGGTGCGTGCGCGCCGAGACGCGGACGAAGGCGCGGGCGACGGCGAACGTCACGGCAAAGTCCACGAGGAACTGGGCGGCGAGCGCGGCGGCGTAGATCGGTACATCACGCCAGCTCGGCGCACCGATGCCGGCGAGGTACAGCACGAGGGCGGCGCCGACCGTCGGCCAGCACGACGCGACGGACAGGGCGAGCCGATCGGGCGGGACGCGACGGCGGAGGACGTCGGGAAGGGCGCCGAGCACCATCGCCGCGCAAGCGACGAGCGGCAGCGTCGGCAGCGGCAGAACGAACCACATGACGACGAAGACCGCCTCGGTCGGGATCGCGGCGAAGCCGGGGAACTCGACCTCCACGCGCGATGCGATCGCGTAGGCAACGAGCGCGCTCGCAAGCGCGACGAGCGAGAGCGGCCGGTCCGACGGCAGCAGCAGGGCCCCGAGCGCGACGGCGACGAACCCGGCGGCGAGCACGCCGATGACCGCGCCCCGCGCCAGGTGCTGCGATTCGCTCTCTCGCTGGAGCTCGAGAACGGCGTCCTCGGTTGTGCGAGCGCGGCCCGCCCTGATTGCTTCGGTCACTGGACCATGATCGGCACACCCGCCGGGGGTGCTTGAGGGTCGGAGCAAGAACCCTCGTTCGAGGGAACGATGACCCCCGTGGGAGTGATTGTCGGCCGCCCGGGACGAGGGCACGATGAGCGCAGTGGTTTCTGCGGATATGACGGAGGTCTGAAATGGGATCAAGACGGCGTCTATGGCTCGTGCTCGCGGTGGTCGTCGTCGCGACCGGGCTAGCGGTTCCGGCTGCGTCGGCCTCTCGCGCCGAGGGTCTCCTCCTGCCGTCCTGCGGAGCGACCTCGAAGCCGTTCACGCTCTGGGGAGATTCCGCTTCGTACTGCGCGTTCCCGAATCTCGGCTTCGAGAGCGGCAAGACGGCGTGGACGCTGACCGGCGGCGCCTCGATCGCCTCCGCGAACGAGCCGTGGCACGTGTCGGGCTCCGGCACGCACGCGCTCCAGCTCGGGCCGGGTGCGACGGCGACCAGCTCGTCGTTGCCGGTGAGCCTCCTCGATCCCTGGATTCGGCTGTTCGCCCACAGCGTCGGGGCCAACGGCTCGCTCCGCGTGCAGGTCGTCTTCCACGGGTTGCTCGGCAACCTGACCGGGCTCCTCAACGTCGGCTCCCTCTCGCCGAGCGGCTACTCGAGCTGGCAGCCGACGCAGCGCATCCTCTCGACGCTCGCGTTACCGCTCGCGACGACTTCGGCGCAGGTGGTGCTCACCTCGCAGGCGAAGCTGGGCAGCTGGCAGCTCGACGACGTCTACCTCGATCCCTGCAAGCTGAAGCTCGGCTGACGGCACCTGCCGGCGAATTGCCGGGAAGACGGCACGAACCCGGCACGGCTCTCCCTCTAGCGTCCTCGGCATGGCGACGAGGGCGGCGACACCGTGGGGACCTGCGGATCTCGTGGAGGAGCTGACCGTCCCGCAGCAGGCCGGGACGAAGCGGTTCGCGTCGAAGGTTCAGCTGCTCGAGACGGCGAAGGGGGAGAGGCTCGTCCGCTTCTCCTATGCCGGCCCGGGCGGGGGCACGCGCGGCCCGGTGACCCTCCGAGAGCGAGACATCGGACGGCTGAAAGCCGCCCTCGCAAAACACCCGGCACTCGCGGAGGCGCTCGGGATGCCGAGCTAAGGGGGGTTTTAGTACGCGGCGAGTACCCGGTCGCGCGCGGCGTCGACAAGCGAGGCGAGGAGCAGCGCCCCGTCGTCGGAGCCCAGCAGCGGGTCGACCGCGTGCTCCGGGTGCGGCATGAGCCCCATGACGTTGCCCGCCTCGTTGCAGACACCGGCGATGTTCTCGACGGATCCGTTCGGGTTGTCGAGATACCGGAGCACGACCTGGGCGGGATCGAGATCCTGCGGCGGCAGATACCGGCCGTCGCCGTGCTTCACCGGCAGCATCAGGCGCTGTCCGGCGGTGCAGCGCGTGGTGAAAGCCAGGTCTTCCCGCTCGACCGTCAGCGGCACGTCGCGGCAGACGAAGCGGAGCGACTCGTTACGTAGGAGCGCGCCGGGCAGCAGGCCTGCTTCGCAGAGCACCTGGAAGCCGTTGCAGATCCCGAGCACCAGCCCACCGGCATCCGCGAACTCGCAGACCGACGCCGTGGCGGGCGAGAAGCGGGCGATCGCGCCGCAGCGGAGGTAGTCGCCGTACGAGAAGCCGCCCGGGATCACGACCGCGTCGAGGTCGGGCAGCTCGCCATCGTCGTGCCAGACCGCGACCGCCTCCGCGTCGAGCGCCGCAAGAGCCCAGAGCGCGTCGCGGTCGTCCTGCGAGCCTGGATACGTGATCACGCCGATGCGAGGCTGCGGGCTAGCCAACGATCTCGACCTCGTAGCTCTCGATCAGCGGGTTCGCGAGCAGCCGCTCGCACATCTGCTCGACCTCGGCCTTGGCCGCTGCCTCGTCGGTCGCCTCGACCTCCAGGTCGATGACCTTGCCCACGCGAGCATCGCGCACCTCGAAGCCGAGATGGCCGAGCGCCGAGCCGACCGCCTCGCCCTGCGGGTCGAGGATGCCGGGCTTCGGCCTGACCAGCACCGTCGCTCTCAACCGAGCACCACGCTCGGATCGTCGAGGTAGGCAGGGAACGGGATCGTCGTCAACCGCTCGAACGCCTCCACGTACTTCGCGCGCGTCTCCTGGACGACCTCGTCCGGCAACTCAGGCCCAGGGTACGTCTTCGCCCAGCCGACGAGCTCGGCGTAGTCGCGCACGTACTGCTTGTCGAAGCTGTCCTGTGCCCGGCCGGGCTCGTACGACTCGCCGGGCCAGAAGCGGGACGAGTCGGGCGTGAGTGCCTCGTCGCCCAGCACGACGTTGCCGTGGTCGTCGAGCCCGAGCTCGAACTTGGTGTCGGCGATGATGATCCCGGCCGACCAAGCATGTTCAGCGGCGATCTTGTAAAGCTCCAGCGAAATCGCCTCGACCTGGCGGAGCCGCTCCCCGCCGATGAGGTCCGCGGCTTGCTCGCGCGTGATGTTCTGGTCGTGCCCCTCCTGCGCCTTCGTCGCCGGCGTGAAGATCGCGGTCGGCAGCTTGTCCGCCTCGCGCAAACCGTCGGGCAGCCGGTGCCCGCAGACCTCGCCGCTTGCCTGGTAGTCCTTCCAGCCCGAGCCCGCGAGATAGCCGCGGACGACGCATTCGATCGGGAGCATCTCGAGCCGGCGGCACTCCATCGAGCGGCCGTCGTCGCGGATCGCGAGCATGTGGTTCGGCACGATCGGCCCGAGGAGCGTGAACCAGTAGCCGGAGAGGCCGGTCAGCACGCGGCCCTTGTCCGGGATCTCGGTCGGCAGGACGACGTCGAACGTCGAGATCCGGTCGGACGCCACGAGCAGCAGGCGCTCGGCGTCGATCGAGTAGATCTCACGGATCTTCCCGGACGCGATGTGGGTCTCAGGCATGTAGCGGCTCCTCCTTGAGTGCTTCGAGACGGGCGAACACGGTGTCGACGTGGCGCGTGTACGCGCCGAGGTCGAAGGTGGCGTCGAGGTCGATGCGCGACGCGATCTCGTCGTCGGTGCGGCACAGCTCGCGGAAGTCCAGCTCCTCCTCCCAGGCGCGCATCGCGGCGCGCTGGACGAGGCGGTACGCGTCGTCCCGGGCGAGGCCGGACTCGACGAGCGCGTTGAGGACGCGCTGGCTGAAGAAGAGGAAGTGGCTCGCCTCGAGGTTGCGGCGCATCCGCTCGGGCCGGACGACGAGACCTTCGACGAGCCAGGCGAAGCGGTCGAGCATGTAGTCGAGCGCCTGGAACGCATCGGGGATGGCGACGCGCTCGGCCGACGAGTGGGAGATGTCGCGCTCGTGCCAGAGGGCGACGTTCTCGAGGCCGATCAACGCCTGCGCGCGAACGACCCGCGCCAGCCCGCAGATCCGCTCGGCGACCACCGGGTTCCGCTTGTGCGGCATCGCCGAGGAGCCTTTCTGGCCACGGCCGAACGGCTCCTGCACCTCGCCGACCTCGGTGCGGGCGAGGTGCCGGATCTCGAGCGCGAAGGCGTCGAGGGACGAGGCCACGACGGCGAGCGACGCGAGGAGCTCGGCGTGGCGGTCGCGCTGGAGGACCTGCGTCGAGGACGGGGCCGGCTCGAGACCGAGCCGCTCGCATGCGAGCCGCTCGAGCTCTGGATCGGTTGCGGCGTACGTGCCGACCGCGCCCGAGAGCTTGCCGACGCGCATCCCCTCGAGTGCCCGCGCGACGCGCTCGCGGCCGCGCGCCAGCTCGAACGCCCAGCCGGCGAGCTTCAGCCCGAAGGTCGTCGGCTCGGCATGGACGCCGTGCGTGCGGCCCATCTGCAGCGTCTCGCGGTGCTTCTCGGCTTGTGCGCGCACCACTGCGAAGGCACGGTCGAGGCCCGCGACGATCAGTGCGCCGGCTTCGCGTATCTGCAGCGAGAGTGCCGTGTCGACGACGTCGGACGAGGTGAGGCCGTAGTGGAACCAGCGGCCTTCCTCGCCGAGTTGCTCTGCCATGGCGTCGACGAAGGCGGCGGTGTCGTGCTGGAGCGTCGCCTCGAGCTCTGCCACGCGCTGGGCGCTCGGAGGAGTGGCGTCGGCGATGCGCACCGCCGCCTCGTCGGGCACGGCTCCCAGCTCGGCCCACGCTGCCGTCGCGGCGAGCTCGACCTCGAGCCATGTGGCGAGCTTCCCCTCGTCCGACCAGATCCTGGCCATGGCCGGGCGCGAGTAGCGGGCGATCACCGCTCCAGTCTAGAGGGCACGCCCGCCGGAGCCATCTCCCTCTGACGGAGGACCGCGACCGGCGAAAGACGGCGCTACTCTGGCGCGGCTTTAGCCCGCGAAATCTGTAGGAAGGTGTTTTTGAAAAGGTATTTTCTTTCCGTCGCGGCTGCTCTCGCGGTCGCACTCGCCGGCGCCGGCGGCGCCCTGGCAAAGGGCCCGGCCCGGCCGGTGGCCGGGCCGGGCCACGGCCTGATCCCGAGCTTCGCGCCGCATCCGGGCTTCTGGCTGAGGGCGCTGCGCGAGTTCCCGCGCAACCCGTCGCCGCCGAAGCCGAAGTCTGCGCGGCGGCTCGCTCCGAAGCGTCAGCCGCAGTCGCCGCCGCGCCTGCGGGCCACGACGCTCTCGATCTACGAGCACTCCGCCCAGCCGTGGATCCTCGCGGCGCAGGGCTGTTCCGCCGCGAAGCGGCACGAGAGCGGCATCGTCATCCTCGATTTCGGCAAGCCCGCGTTCGAGCGCGGTGGCTACGGAACGCTTCTCTTCTCCGGCCGCTTCGCGAAGAACCACAAGATCACGGCGGCGATGCTCGGCTACGCGAACGGCTATGTGTCCTGCCTCCCGCAGAACTCGACCGCCTCGATCGAGATCGCGCGCGGCACGAGCAACTATCACCCGGCGGTACCGAGCGCCTACACGGCCGGCGTCCGCTGGGGCCGTGAGACGAACGAGCTCGGGCAGATCCTTGCCGAGAAGGGGCTGTCGACGCATGTCGAGGCGGCTGCCGCCGACGACGCCGAGCCCGCGTGGGATCCGGAGTTCCACAAGACGCGCGACTTCTTCCACGGCTTCCGTGCCGCCGTCCATGGGCACACGCTCTACGACTACGGCTCGCTCGACGGGGGCGTCGGCGCCGTCTGGAGCGCACGCCAGGCGTGGTACGTCGCCGGCGCCATCCGACACACGAAGGCGCTGCCCGAGATCTACAACTCGGCGATGGCGCGCGAGTGGGCCGAGTTGGCCCGGATCGGCCGCGGCCGCTATCACCGCGGCGTCCACTTCGCAGGCGTGATGACGCAGGGTGCGCCGAGCTGCAACTGCGGGCTCCGGCCAACTGCGGCGCATCGCGTCCTCGCCCAGGCACTCGACTCGCAAGGCGTCGGCCACGTCCCCCTGCCCCCGGGGGGCACGAACATCGTCGGCTGAGGCGATTCCCTACGCCTGGAGGATCCGGAGCGCGAGCGCGGCGGCGTTGCGCGCGTTGTCGACGCCGACCGCCGCCACGGGAACGCCGGGCGGCATCTGCGCGATCGCGAGCAGTGCATCGAGACCGTCGAGGACGCTGAGGCTCGACCGGAGCGGGACGCCGATCACGGGCAGGTCCGTCTGGGCCGCGACCGCGCCGGGCAGCGCCGCCGAGAGGCCTGCGCCGCAGATCAGTACGCGCAGCCCGCGGTCGCGGGCGCTCCGCGCGTACTCCGCGACAGCATCGGGAGTGCGGTGGGCCGACCTCACCTCGAGCTCGTAGCCGACGCCCGCCTCGTCGAGCAGTGTCGTGGCGCCCTGCATCCGCTCGCGGTCGGATTCCGAGCCGACGAGGATCCCGACCTTGAGGCCGTCAGCCATGTGCGGCGATGTCTGTCCGGAGCTGCATGCCGGCGAAATCTATGCGTGCGGCCGCGTCGTAGGCAGCACTTCGGGCGGCCTCGACGGTGGGGCCCGTGCCGACGACGTCGAGGATGCGGCCGCCGTTCGTGACGAGGCTCCCGTCGTGCAGCGCCGTCCCCGCGTGGAAGACGAGCGCGCCGTTCGCTTCCGCCTCCTCGACGCCCTCGATGGGAGTGCCCTGGTCGCTGCTCGCCGGATACCCGCCGCCGGCGAGCACGACCGTCACGGCTGCCAGATCTCCAAGCTCCGGCGGTTGTGAAAGGTCGCCGGCAAGCAGCGGCAGGAGGTCGCTCTCGAGCCGGGGCAGCAGCGACTGCGTCTCGGGGTCGCCGAAGCGGCAGTTGAACTCGATCACGCTCAGGCCCTCGTCCGTTCGCATCAACCCCGCGTAGAGGAGGCCCTGGAACGGCGTGCCGCGCCGCGCGAGCTCGCGGAGCACCGGCAGGTGCACCGTCTCGAGGATCTGCGGAGCGTCCTGGTCGGCGACGTCGGGCAGCGGGGAGAAGGAGCCCATCCCGCCGGTGTTCGGGCCGGTGTCGCCGTCCCCGATCCGCTTGAAGTCGCGGGCCGGCGGGAAGGCGACTGCGTCCTCGCCTGCAGCGATCGCAAAGAGGGACAGCTCGGGGCCGTCGAGCAGCTCCTCGACGTGGTACGGCTGCTCGAACGCCTCCACGACCTGGAGCGCCGAGTCGAGCTCCTCCGGGGTGCGGCAGACCCAGACGCCCTTGCCGGCGGCGAGCCCGTCGAGCTTGACGACGCACGGGGCCTGCGCCACCGGAAGCGTCCGGGCGGTGGGCACGCCGGCGGCCTCCGTTACGTCCTTCGCGAACGACTTCGAGCCCTCGATCTGCGCGGCCGCGGCGCTCGGTCCGAAGACGGCGATCCCGCGATGGCGCAGCTCGTCGGCGAGGCCTGCGACGAGCGGGGCCTCCGGGCCGACAACGACGAGGTCGATCCGGAGCTCCCGGCAGAGCGAGGCCAGCGCTGCGTGGTCTTCGGCGCGCACGGGATGGCAGTGAGCGAGCCCGGCGATTCCGGGGTTGCCCGGAGCCGCGTGGAGCTCGTCGAGCGCGCCGCTACCGGAGAGCGACCAGGCGAGCGCGTGCTCGCGACCTCCCGACCCGACGACGAGCACTCGCACCGCAGGATCGTATGACACCGCGCCTTCGAAGTAGTCGCGGGTCCGGCGCCGTTACGCTGGCGCCGATGGACGCGCCGCCCTACTCGGCCGCCGCCGTCGACGTCCTCCGGCTGCCGGCCGGCGCGACCGAGCGCGACCGGGTCGCCGTCGAGGAGCCGCTCGAGATCCGGATCGGCGGGCTCCCCGTCGCGGTCACGATGCGGACGCCCGGACACGACGAGGAGCTCGCGCTCGGCTTCTGCCTCTCCGAGGGCCTGGTGCCCGGCGACGCGCGGCTGCCCGACGATCTGGCGGCGAACGCGGTCGAGGTCGACGCGCCCGCCTTCGATCCCTCGCGCCTGCAGCGCAGCTTCTACACCTCGTCCTCCTGCGGGGTCTGCGGGAAAGGGGCGCTCGAGGCGGTCGCGGTCGAGGCGCCGCGTGTCGAGTCCGAGCTCCGGCTGCCGTCTTCGCTCGTCGCGTCGCTGCCCGAGCGGCTGCGCGAGGCGCAGGTCGCCTTCGAGGCCACCGGGGGCCTGCACGCGACGGGGCTCTTCTCCTCCGCCGGCGAGGCACTGTGCGTGCGCGAAGACGTCGGCCGGCACAACGCGATGGACAAGGTCGTCGGCTGGGCCTTCCGCGAGCAGCTGCTGCCGCTCTCGGAGCACGTGCTCTGCGTGAGCGGCCGCCTGTCGTTCGAGCTGGTGCAGAAGGCCGCGGTCGCAGGCTGTCCGGTGCTCGTCGCGGTCGGTGCTCCCTCCAGTCTCGCCGTCGACCTCGCAGCCGACCGAGGCGTCACGCTCTGCGGCTTCGTCCGCAACGGCTCGGTCAACGTGTACACGGAGCCGTGGCGGATCGAGGGCTGACGGGGATCCTGCTCGTCGGCGGCTCGAGCAGTCGGTTCGGGTCGCCGAAGGCGCTCGCACGGTTCGAGGGTGAGACGCTCGGGGAGCGGGCGTGGCGGTTGCTCGGCGAGGTCTGCGAGCAGAGGATCGCCGTCGGCCGAGGCGACGGCCTTCCCTTCCCGGCGCTCTCCGACGAGGGGACGGGCCCGGTCGCGGCGATTGCCGCGGGACTGGGAGGCGCGGAGCATGAGGTAGCGGTCGTCGTGCCGGTCGACATGCCGCTTCTCACGGCCGACGCGCTCCGGTTGCTGGCCGACGCGTGTCGCGACGCCGCGGTTGCGCAGGCAGGTCCGTTGCCGTGCGCGGTCGCCCGCCGCACGCTGCCGGCGTTCGAGGCGGGCGAGCGCCGCCTCCGCACCGTCCTCGCCGGCCTCGACACCGCACGCGTCGAGTTCGACGAGCGCCTGCTGGCGAACGTGAACACGCAGGCCGACCTCGATACGCTCGCGCCGTGAGCTCGCAGTTCCGCGTCGACGGCGACGCCTACGACGACTTCATGGGCCGCTACTCGACCGTCCTCGCGGCGCTGTTTGCCGACTTCGCCGACGTACGCTCCGGCATGCGCGCGCTCGACGTCGGCGCGGGCACCGGGGCGCTAACCGCAGAGCTCCTCTCTCGCGGCGTATCGGTTGCCGCGGCCGACCCGTCGCCCGAGTTCGTCGACGTGCTGCGCACGCGTTTCCCGAACCTCGAGGTCGAGGAGGCCCCGGCCGAGTCGCTTCCGTGGGGAGCAGACGTGTTCGACGTGGCGCTCGCACAACTCGTAGTCGCCTTCCTGTCGGATGCCCCGGCGGCGATCGCGGAGATGGCCCGCGTCGCGCGGCGCGTCGCAGTGTGCATGTGGGGCGTCGCGGAGGTCGACATGTTCGCCGCCATCGACCGCACGGCGGAGACGATCGGCGCATCGCGCGCGTCCGAGCCGCGACGGTACCGAACCCCCGAGGAGATCCACGACCTGCTCGCTCCGCACGGCGAGGTCGAGACCGCGGAGCTGGACGTGACCGCCGGCTACGGGAGCTTCGACGAGTTCTGGCAGGCACTCCAGCGCGGTGTCGGCCCTGCGGGCCACTGGATCGCGTCGCTGGATGAGGACGCGCACGAGCGCGCCCACGAGGAGCTGTTTCGCGAGCTCGGCAGCCCGGACGGGCCGTTCGAGCTGAACGCGCGAGCGTTCGCCGCCGCCGTCACGCCCGCGTGAGCACCGAGGAGCGCTCCGCGCCGGTGCCGACGAGCGTCACCTCGACGTCGAGCTCGCGCTCCACGAACGTGACGTAGCCGCGCGCCGCGTCCGGCAGCTCGGCGACCGACGCGCAGCCGTCGAGCGGCTCGTTCCACCCCCCGAGCACCTCGTACACCGGCGACGCCGCGTGGAAGTCGCTCTGGTGGGCCGGGAAGTCCCGGGTCTCGTGCCCGTCACGGGTGCGGTAGCGGACGCACACCGGCAGCTCGGCGAAGTGAGAGAGGACATCGAGCTTCGTCAGCGCGAGCTGGTCGATCCCGTTCACACGCACGGCATAGCGGAGCGCGACGAGGTCGAGCCAGCCGCAGCGCCGCTCGCGGCCGGTGACTGTGCCGTACTCGCCGCCCAGTTCGCGCATCCGCTCCTGTTCGTGGCCTTCGATCTCCGATGGGAACGGGCCCTCGCCGACCCGCGTCACGTATGCCTTCGAGACCCCCAGCACCCGGTCGATCCGCTGCGGCCCGATCCCGACGCCGGTGGCCGCACTGGCCGCGACCGGGTTCGAGGACGTGACGAAGGGATACGTGCCGTGGTCGAGGTCGAGCAGCGTCGCCTGGGCTCCCTCGAAGAGGACATCCTTCCCCTCGCGCAGAGCGGTGTCGACGTAGAGGGACGTGTCGGCGACGAAGGGCCGCAGCCGCTGGGCGTAGCCCTCGTACCGCGCCGCAACCGTCTCGAGGTCGAAAGGCTCGGCCTCGTAGACGCGCTCGAGCCAGAGGTTCTTCTCGGCGAGCGCGACCTCGATCTTCTCGCGGAGGATCTTGGGGTCGAGGATGTCCTGCACGCGGATGCCCAGCCGCATCGCCTTGTCGGCGTAACAGGGTCCGATGCCGCGTCTCGTCGTGCCGATCGCGAGCTTGCCGAGGCGCCGCTCGCTCGCCTGGTCGATCGCGAGATGCCAGGGCATGATCAGGTGCGCGTTGCCGGAGACGTAGATCTCGTCGGTCGTGTGGCCGCGCCGCTCGAATTCGTCGAGCTCCGAGATCAGCACCTCGGGATCGACGACGCAGCCGTTGCCGATCACGCACGGCTTGCCGCGGACGACCCCGCTCGGGAGGGCGCGGATCTTGTACGTCTCGTCGCCGACGACGATCGTGTGGCCGGCGTTCGGGCCTCCCTGGTAGCGGCAGACGACGTCGGAGTGCCGGGCGAGCAGGTCGACGATCTTGCCCTTCCCCTCGTCGCCCCACTGTGCTCCGACGATGACGGTGGCGGGCACGGTCGGACGATAGCGAGCGGGTGCGACGCACCCGCTCGCCGCCTTGCGTGATTGGGCGTCGAAGCCTTTCAACCAGAACCGGCCAAATGCCGGAGGCCGGACTCCGCTTGCTCTTAGGCGGCGACGTGCTCGCGGTAGTCGTCGCGGGCGTCGACGTGCACTTCGCGCGCCAGCCGGCGAAGGCGGCTCGCTGTAGGGCCGCCGACCCGGCCGGCCAGCTCGCGCCACTCGTGATTCGTCGTCAGGATCACGAGCCGCCGCTGCTGCTCGCGCTGGTTGACGAGGTTGTAGATGCGGTCGCGGGCCCAACTCGACCAGTCCTCGGCGCCGAGGTCGTCGAGCACCACGACCTCGTATCCGCTCGGGTTCGGCGGCGGCTCGCCGTCGCCGTAGCTCTCGCGCAGCGCGTTCAGCCAGGCGGGGACGTTGAGGAAGAGGGCCGTGGGCCGCGGGTCGCGGTCGCTCCAGATCACCTCGCGCAGGATCGCCACCGCGAGGTGCGTCTTGCCCGCGCCCGGGTTGCCCCTTAGGAGGAGGCCCTGGCGCAGGTCGGTGCCGGCCCTGAACTCCTTCGTCCACTGCCTGCAGACCGCGAGCGCGTTCCGCGTGTCGGGCACCGGGTCGAAGTTCTCGAACGTGCAGTCGTCGTAGGCCGACGGGATTTGCACGCGTGCCCAGCGCGCGTCGGCCCGGCGCTGCTCGTCGACGACCTCCTCGGTGGCCCGGCACAGCTCGCAGTACCGCTCGGCCGGGAACTTCTGGCCGAGGAGGACGACCTGCTCGGTCTCGAACTCGCGGTGGCAGTTCAGGCAGCTGACGTTCATTGGGCGAGATTCGCGAACTTGGCGTACTTGCTGATGAAGGCGACGTTGAAGTTCCCGACCGGGCCGTTGCGGTGCTTCGAGACGATGACCTCGGCGATGCCCTTCTTCGAGTCGTCGGCGTCGTCGCGGTCGTAGTACTCCTCGCGGTAGAGGAACATCACGAGGTCGGCGTCCTGCTCGATCGAGCCCGACTCGCGCAGGTCGGAGAGCATCGGGCGCTTGTCGTGCCGCTGCTCGGGCGAGCGGTTGAGCTGGGAGAGGGCGACCACCGGCAGGTCGAGGTCCTTCGCGATCTCCTTCAGGCCGCGGGAGATCGAGGACACCTCCTGCAGGCGGCTCTCCTCGTTGCGGCCGGTCGTCATCAGCTGGAGGTAGTCGACGACGAGGAGGCCGAGGTTCGGCTCGCGCCGCTTCAGGGTCTGAGCGCGGGCGCGGAGCTCGAGCATGCTGAGCGCCGGCGTGTCGTCGACGTAGAGCGGGGCCGACTCGAGCTGGCCGCACGCCTGCGCGAGGCGCGGCCAGTCGTCCTTCGAGAGCTTGCCGGTGCGGATGTGGTGGGCGTCGACCTTGCCGCGCGAGCAGATCAGCCGCTGCGCGACCTCCTGCCGGGACATCTCGAGGCTGAAGAAGGCGCACGGCTTCTGGAGGTCGACGGCGACGTGGTTCGCGATCTCGAGGGCGAAGGCGCTCTTTCCCATCGACGGGCGCGCCGCGATGATGATGAGGTTCGCGGGCTGAAAGCCGGCGGTGATCCGGTCGAGGTCCTTGAAGCCGCTGGCGAGCCCGGTCACCTCGGCGCCCGACTCGTAGAGGTGGCTGATCCGCTGGAAGGTCTCGACGAGCGTGTCCTTGAAGAGGACGAGCTCGCCCTCGGCACGGCGCTCGCCCAGCTCGTAGACGAGCCGCTCGGCCTGCGCGACGAGCTCCTCGGGCTCGCCCTCGCGGTCCCAGCCGAGCTGCGCGATCTCGCCGCCCGCGAGGATCAGTCCCCGGAGCGTCGCGTTCTCGCGGACGATCTCTGCGTAGTGGCGGGCGTTGGCCGTCGCCGGTACGAGGCGTGCGAGCTCGTGGAGGCGGACGCGCCCGCCGATGTCGTCGAGCTCGCCGCGTTGCTCGAGCTCGTTCGTGAGCGTGATCGCGTCGACCGGCTCGTTCTTGCCGTAGAGCTGGAGCGCCGCGCGGTAGATCTTTGCGTGCGACTCGCGGTAGAAGTCACTCGCGTCGAGGATCTCCGTGACGGCCGCGATCGCGTTCGGCGAGATCATCATCGCGCCGAGGACCGACTCCTCGGCTTCGAGATTCTGGGGCGGGACCGTGCCCGGGACGGACGCAGACGTCGGAACGGGGGCGAGCGACATGCGTGCCGATTCCAGCACGCCGCCCGCCGGTTTTCCAGGGTCGCCTACCCCTGTGGGAATGTCCCTTGTGAACAGGTCGTTTTTGGCCATTTGCAGGAGAAACAGACATCGTTGCAGGCGCGCCGGACGGAGCACCTGTGTACGAAACAGCTGCTCTGAGCGGGAACTTCCTGCGCAGATCCACAGGTCGTGGACAGTGGTGTGCAGAGGTCTCGGGCAGGTCCCACCGGACCCGTCGGTCCAGAACGGCCACGGCCCGGTGCCTGGCACCGGGACATGGCTGAGTAGGGCAGGTGCTCGGCGCGCGCCGGAGTTGCGCTACTCGTCCGCGAGAGCCGCGTCGGCGTCGGCCCGCCACTCGGGCTCCCGCTCGGCCTCGGCTTCGGTCTCCGCGGCTTCCGGCTCGGCGGCCTCTGCAGCTTCGGCTTCCGTCGCTTCGGCATCGGCCGCTTCGGCGGCGTCCACCTCCGCGAGGATCTCCTCGAGCTCGACGGACGGCTCGGTAGCCGTCGCCTCCTCGTGCTCGGCGCGCTCGGCCGCCTCCAGCTCCGCGAGCTCCTCGTCGGACGGCAGCTCGCCGCCCTCGGGGACGACCTCGGTCTTCACCTCGACGCGCACGTCCTCGAACAGCCCGATCGGGATCTCGTAGCGGCCGATGCGCTTGATCGGGTCGCTCTCGATCTTCCGCCGGTCGATGCGGATCTTCTTGGTGCTCCAGATTTCGTCCGCGATGTCGGTCGGAGTCACCGAGCCGAAGAGCGAGCCGGTCGGGCCTGCCTTGACCTCGAACCGCAGCACCGCCTTCGACAGCGAGTCGGCGATCTCGCGAGCCTGGTCGGCGGTCTTCGCCTCGTGACGAGCCCGCAGCGTGTCGTGCTTCTGCAGCTCCGCCACACGCGCAGGCGTCGCCTCCTGGGCGAGCTGCCGGGGCAGGAGATAGTTGCGCGCGTAGCCCCGCGCGACCGAGACGACGTCTCCGCGGAGGCCGACGTGCTCGACGTCCGAGAGGAGGATGATCTCCACGGTCAGCGATCCCCGCGGTCGCCGCGATCCCCGCGGTCGCGCCGGCCGCCACCGCGCTCACGATCGTCGGAGCCTTCCGCGACGTACGGCAAGAGCGCCATCTCGCGGGCCCGCTTCACCGCCGTCGCCACCTGCACCTGGTGCCGGCGACATGCGCCGGTGATGCGGCGGCTGCGGATCTTCCCCTTCTCGGAGACGTAGCGGCGCAGCTGGTTGACGTTCTTGTAGTCGATCTCCGCGATGTGCTCCTTGCAGAAGAAGCAGTTGCGGCGCTTGATCTGTCCGGCGGGGCCGCCGGGCCGCCGCCGTTGCTGCTGCTGACTCTTCTCTCTTGCCATGACTCTCCTAGAAGGGGATGTCGTCGTCGGCCGCCGCCGGGAAGTCGGCGCTCTCCTGTGCCGCGCCCGCGGGCACGAACTGATTGCCGCCGCCGCCGCCGCCCTCGCCGTCGCCGCGGCTGCCGAGGAACTGGACGCTCTCGGCGATGATCTGCACGGCCTGCCGCTTGCCCGACCCGTCGGTCGCGTCCCACTCGCGCCAGTCGAGCCGGCCGTCGATGCCGACCGGGCGGCCCTTCGAGAGGTACTGCGTGCAACTCTCGGCCTGGTTGCCGAAGACGGAGACGTCGAAGTAGTTCGGCTTGTCGACCCAGGTGCCCGAGTCGTCGCGCCTGCGGCTGTTCACCGCGACCCGCATGCTGCAGACCGGCGTACCGCCGGGGGTGTGCCGCAA
>DATBAH010000066.1:0-10139 GCA_036271615.1 Gaiellaceae bacterium | reverse complement strand
GGCCCGCTCGCTCAAGACCGAGCAGGAGATCGAGCGGCTGCGCCTCGCGAACGAGCTTGCGGCGGCCGCGATGGACCACGTCCGCGAGCTGCTCCGTCCCGGGATGCGTGAGGCGCAGGTGGCCGCGCTCTGGCAGGGCTTCGTCCACGGCGAGGGCACCGGCTACCACGGCCAGGTCGAGCTTGCGCTCCCGTTCTCGCTCGTCTGGGCGGGCCGCGGGATCAAGACGTTCACCGCCACCGGAGACCTGCCCGTCGTCGAGGGCGAGCCCGTCCTGTTCGAGATCTGGGTCTGCGCAGACGGCTACTGGGCCGACCACACGAAGAACCTCGTCGTCGGCGACCTGCGCCAGGACTACACCGAGCTCGAGACTGCGCTCATGGACGTCTACGAGAGCGCGCTCGAATTCATCCGGCCCGGTGCGGCGATGGCCGAGCTCGACCGGCAGGTCCGCGAGCAGTTGCACGACGCCGGCTACGCGGGACAGCCCACCCACCCGATCTGTCACGGCGTCGGAGCGCGCGCGCACGAGCCGCCGTACCCGCACCAGGCCGGCGGCGGCGAGTTCGAGGAGGGGATGGTGCTCGCGGTCGAGCCCGGCGTGTACTGGCCGGGCGGCGGGGGCCTGCGCGTCGAGGACAACTTCCTCGTCACTGCGAGCGGCGTCGAGAAGCTCTCCCCGTTCCCGGATGGGGTGGTGTCGTGTCCGACCTGATCTGGACCGGCTCGCTCAACGACCGCTACGCGATCCGCGGTCGCGTCGGCCTCTACGACACGACGCTGCGCGACGGCGAGCAGACGGTCGGCGTCGTCCTCTCGCCCGACGAGAAGCTCGAGATCGCGCTGCTGCTCGACGGGCTCGGGATCGAGCGGATCGAGGCGGGCTTCCCGCGGGTGTCGGAGGACGACCGGCGCGCGGTCGAGCTGATCGCCGGGGCCGGGCTGACCGCGGAAGTCTGGGGCTTTTCGCGCGCCGTTCCGGCCGACCTCGAGCTCCTCGTCGACCTCGGCGTCGGGGCCGCGGTGATCGAGTCGCCGATCTCCGACCTGAAGCTCGAGGCGATCGGCGTCTCGCGCGAGAAGATGCTCGACCGCATCGCCGGCGCCATGCGCTTTGCCGACGAGCACGGGATCCGCGCCGCCTTCTTCGGCGTCGACTCGACGCGCGCCGAGCCGGACTTCTACCGGCAGGTCTACGAGACAGCGGTCGAGGCGGGCGCGAAGGAGGTCGCCGTCGTCGACACGCTCGGGATCGCCTCTCCCGAGGCCGTGACCGACCTCGTCGGTGCGACGCTCGAGTACGTCGACGGCGTGCCGGTGCACTTCCACGGCCACGACGACTTCGGGCTCGCGACCGCCTCTGCAGTCGCAGCCGTCCGCGCCGGCGCAACGTGGATCCACGGCACGATCAACGGCATGGGCGAGCGCGCGGGGAATGCCGACCTCGGCGAAATCGCCATCGCCCTGCGCGCGCTCTACGGCGTCGAGACGGGCCTCCGCTTCGACCGGATCCGCGAGGCTGCCGAACGCGTACAGGAACTCTCGGGGTACGGGCTCGCGCCGTGGAAGCCGCTCACCGGCGAGACGCTGTTCCGGCGCGAGTCCGGCGCGGTCGCTTCCCAGTTCCACGACCCGCCCTCGATCGAGCCGTACTCCTCCGAGCTCGTCGGCGCCGAGCGCGCCATCGTGCTCGGCAAGAAGAGCGGCCTCGACTCGATCCGGATCAAGGTCTCCGAGCTCGGCCTCGACGTGCCCGAGGAGCGGTGGCCGGAGCTCCTCGCGCAGGTGAAGGAGCTCGGGACACGCAAGCGGGGGCTCGTCACCGACGACGAGCTGCGGGAGCTCGCCAGTGGCTGAGTACGACGCGGTCATCGTCGGGTCCGGCGTCAACTCGCTTGCGTGCGCGGCGCTGCTCGCGCGGGCGGACTGGCGGGTCTGCGTGCTCGAGCGCAACGACTGGTTCGGCGGCGCGATCAAGACCGAGGAGCTGACCGAGCCGGGGTTCCTCCACGATGTCTTCAGTGCGTGGCACCCGCTCTGGGTCGGCGGCGCCGCGCACGCCGAGCTCGGTGGCGAGCTCGCGGCGCGCGGGCTCGAGTACCTCAACACGGAGCTCCCGACGGCGACGGCGTTCCCGGATGGCGAGGCGGCCTTCCTGCTCCGCACGTCCGAGGGGAACGCGCAGGAGCTCGGACCGGAGTGGCCCGCCGTGCTCGACCGCTTCCTCCCCAACGCCGACCTCGCGTTCGGCGTCCTCGGTACCGAGCTCTGGTCGCCGGCGGGATTCGCGCTCGCAGCAAAGGCGGTGCGCAGATTCGGGCGCTCGGGCGCGCTCGCGTTCACGGGCGAGGTGCTGCAGTCGAGTCGCGACTGGCTCGAGACGACGTTCGCGTCGGAGCGCGCGCACGGCGTGCTCGCGCCGTGGGTGCTCCACACCGGGCTCGGGCCCGACCAGGCGACGTCCGGCTTCATGACCCAGGTGGTCGCGGTCGCGGTGCAGGAAGGCGGGATGCCGGTGCCGCGCGGCGGCGGCGCGAAGCTCGCCGACGCGCTCGTGCAGCTGATCCGGGACCACGGCGGAGTCTGCGAGACCGACCGCGACGTCGAGCGAGTGCTTGTGCGCTCGGGCCGAGCCGTCGGCGTGCGGCTCACCGACGGCGAGACGATCGAGGCCGAGCAGGCCGTCGTTGCGAGCGTGACGCCGACCCAGCTCCACGAGCGCCTGCTCGCCGACGCCGACGTGCCGGCTCCGGTGCGCGACGGCGCGCGCCGCTTCCGCTACGGCCGGTCGGAGATGCAGATCCACTACGCGCTCTCGGAGCCGCCGCGCTGGGACGGCGACGAGCGGCTCGGTGGAACGGCGATCGTCCACGTCACACCGGGCCTCGACGGCGTCTCGCGCGCCGTGAACGAGGCCGAGCGCGGGCTACTCCCGGCCGAGGCGACGATCGTCGTCGGCCAGCCGCTCACCCTCGACCCCTCGCGGGCCCCTGAGGGTCGCGGCCTCCTCTGGATTCAGCTGCAGGAGCTGCCGTGGCGGATCAAGGGTCACGCTTCGGGGGTGCCCTACGTCGGCGGCGGCGAGTGGACGGACGAGCTTCGCGAGCGGTACGCCGACCGGATCCAGGAGCGGCTCGCGCACCACATCCCCAACCTCGAGTCGTCGATCCTGAAGCGGGTCGCGATCGGTCCGCACGACCTACAGCGGGCGAACGTCAACCTCCGCCACGGCGACCCGTACGGCGGCTCGCTGGCGCTCGACCAGAACTTCCTCTGGCGGCCGTTCGGGAGCAGCCCCGGGCACACGACTCCGGTCGAGCGGCTGTGGCAGATCGGCGCGAGCACCTGGCCGGGTCCCGGCCTCGGAGCCGGCTCCGGGACGATCGTCGCGCGCAAGCTCCTCGAGCCGCCGCTCTCCCGGCGGGCGGTTGCACGCGCCCGCGGCTTGCTCCAGCGCTAGAACGCGAAGATGCTTCTGCCGGCGAGCTCGACCTCGTAGATGGCGGTCGCGAGCTCGAGGTGAGCGTGCAGCGCGTCGGCGGCACGGTCGGGGTCGCGGGCCGCGCAGGCGTCGAGCAGCTCCCGGTCGAGCTCCGCGTGCCGGTCCTGCGGAGAGCCGCCCGCGCCGAGCAGCACCGGCCGGTACCGCTCGCAACTGTCCCAGGCCGGACGGATCACGCGCAGCAGCGAGGCCGAGCGTGCCGCTTCGTAGAGCGTGAAGTGGAAGGCGGTGTGTGCCCGGACCGCGGCGCGAATGTCGCCGGCCGCGCGGGCCTCGTCGAGCCCGGCGAGATGCGAGCGAGCTGCGTGCTCGTCCTCCTCCTCGAAGAGCTCGGCCGCCCGGCGTACCGCCATCGTCTCGAGCGAGAGCCGGATCGAGAAGAGCTCGCGCAGCTCCTCGATCTCGAGCCCGACCACCTTCGCGCCGTGGTGCGGCACATGCTCCGCGAGACCCAGCGCCTCGAGCTGGCGCACCGCCTCGCGGATCGGCGAGATGCTCATCGCGAGCGACCGGGCGAGATCCTCGAGCCGCAGTGGCGTTCCCGGCGTCAGCTCGCCGAGGATGATCGCCTCGCGCAGCCGCTCGAGCGCTGCCTCGGCCATCGTCGGGTGTCGCTGCGCCGCGCCGTCCCGCGACAGCGTCGACTCCACACTGGGCTTCACGAGATCGAGGGTGAAGCACGCTTGATCAGATGTCAAATGCGTGCGACGATCACGGTCTCGGGTGTCGAGGGCCACTCAGCAGCTGCCGCCATTCTCGATCTCGCAGGTGAGTACGCTCGCCGCGAGCTTCGCCGACGACCTGCGCGCCTACTCGGAGGCCGGAGTCGACGGGGTCGGCGTCTGGGAGCTGAAGCTCGGCGAGGGATCGGACGAGCAGGCGCGCGCGCAGCTCGCCGCGAGCGGGCTCGGCTCGGCCACGGCCGTCCCCGCCGTCCCGTCGATCCTGCCGCTACCTCTCCTGCCCGGCCCCGCGGACCCGCAGCAGCGAATTGCCTCGCTCTGCGCTTCGGTGCACCGCCTCGCGCGGTTCGAGCCCGCCGCCGTGGTCTGCTTCACCGGTCCCGCGGGCGACCGGGGTCCCGACGAGGCTCGCAGCATCGCAGTCGAGGGACTGCGCACCCTGGGCCGCGAGGCGAAGAGCGCCGGGGTGCGGCTCGCACTCGAGCCGTTCCAGCGGGAAGGAGTCGAGAGCTGGTCGCTGATCTCCACCCTCGGCGAGGCGGCCGAGCTGATCGAGGAGGTCGGCAGCGACGCGGTCGGAATCCAGTTCGACGTCTGGCACCTATGGAACAGCGACGTGCTGGAAGAGATCCCGCGCTACGCGCACCTAATCGCCGGCGTGCACGTGAGCGACTGGCGGGAGCCGACCCGCGGCTGGGCGGACCGCGTGTTGCCGGGAGACGGAGCCGCTGACTTGCCCGCAATTCTCGGCGTCTTACAAGACGTGGGCTGGAACGGCTTCTACGACCTCGAGATCTTTTCCGACAACGGCGCCTTCGGCAACGCGTATCCCGACTCGATCTGGGATCTCGACGCCGCCGAGCTCGCGCGCCTAGGGCGGGAGTCCTTCAGCCAGTGCTGGTCGAACAGGAGGGTCCCGGCTCCTGCCGCGGGCCGGAGAGGAGAAACATGAGGGTAAGCAAGCGGGCGCGGTGGGCGCTCGTGATCGTCGCCGCTGCGGCACTCGTCCTCGCCGCGACCGCGGCGGCACGGACACATTCGGCGGCGGGCAAGAAGCCGATCGTCATTGGCTGGGCGTACGACGGGAGCTCCGGAGGGCCGATGAACCCGTTCGATGCGCCTGCGCTCGCAGCGGCAAAGCTCGAGATCGCCAAGGTCAACAAGAAGGGCGTCGACGGCCGCAAGATCGTCCTCAAGACGTGCAACACGCAGGGCGACAAGCCACCGGACTCGAGCGCCTGCGCAGCGAAGCTGATCAGCGAGGGCACGAACATCATGTTCACGACCTGCGACGTCGATCTCGCCGCTCCGGTCGTGCAGCCGTCGATCAACCGCGGCCTGCTCACGATCGCGCCGTGCATCGGCACCGACCAGATGGGGCCGAAGCGGTTCGGCTCGAAGGGCAAGCTCGCCTTCAGCTTCGGCAACGTCGCGCAGGACGAGGGCTCCGCGATGGCCCAGGTCGCCTGGGATCACGGCTGGAAGACGGCGGATCTCGCCACCGACACCGTGATCGTCTACTTCAAGGCCGTCGTGACCGCGTTCAAGGCTCGGTTCAAGCAGCTCGGCGGCAAGATCAACTACGAGACGACATACCAGGACCAGGCCTTCCACGGCAACAACGTCGCGAACGCCGTGACCGGGATCAACGCGCATCCGGCGAAGGTCGTCGTCACCGTCACCGCGGGCGCCTACGGCTCGCTCGGCCCTTTCATCACCGGCATGCGGACGGCGGGGAACAAGACGCCGATCCTCAACTCGTGGGCCGGTGACGGAACGTACTGGGTCGCCGGCCTCAACCCGAAGGTCACGAACTACTGGTTCGTCACGTACGCGAACGCGTTCGGCCACGATCCGAACCCGGCCGTGAACAAGCTCGCGAAGAAGGTCAAGGCCGCGACCGGTGGCTTCATCACCGGCCCGGCTGCGATCGACGGCGTCGTCACAGCGATCAAGCGGGCCCACGGGTCGCTCGTCGGTTCGAAGCTCGCTGCGGTGATGCAGAAGTTCCACAACGTCCCGACGATCTCGGGCAAGGTCAGCTTCTCGAAGAAGCTGCACTCGGTCTTCGGTCGCCAATACCGCGTGATCGAGATCAACAACAACGTCCCGATCGAAAAGGGCGTGATCCGCGCCAAGAAGGTCCCGAACAGCCCGGACTCGTAGGGCTTGACGGAGGTCGCACAGCCGACGAGGGGGCCTGGAGCATCGCTTCGGGCCTCCTCCGTCTCCCGTTCGTTCGCCGGAGTCGAGGCCCTCCGAGACGTCTCGCTCGAGCTGCGTCAGGGCGAAGTGGTCGGGCTGATCGGGCCCAACGGCGCCGGCAAGTCGACGCTCGTCAACGTCCTCAGCGGCTTCGACCGGCCGAGCAGCGGCTGCGTCATGCTCGAGCAGCGCGACGTGACGCGCTGGTCGTCGCATCGGCGCGGACGTCACGGGCTCTCGCGCACCTTTCAGCACAGCCATGCGTTCCGGGGCCTGACGGTGCGGGAGAACGTCGAGGTCTCTGCGCTGGGCGTCGGGGCGTCGAGTCGTGCGGCGGCGCGCCGCGCGAACGAGCTGCTCGACTTGCTCGGTCTGGCCGCTTACGCGGATCGCCCCGCGTCGGACCTGTCCCACGGCGACGAGCGGCGTCTCGGTGTCGCGCGTGCGCTGGCGACCGAGCCACGCTATGTGTTGATGGACGAGCCGGCAGCCGGTCTCTCGGAGGCAGAGGTGCCGCAGTTCACGACCGCAGTCAACGCCGTGCGCGAGCGCGGCGCCGGGGTGCTGCTCGTCGATCACAACGTCGCTCTCGTCCTGGAGGTCTCTGAGCGCATCCACGTGCTCGACCAGGGAGCCACGCTCGCCGAGGGCACGCCGGAGGAGATCCGCGCACACATCGGCGTCGCGGCCGCCTACCTCGGTGAGAGCGCGGCCGCGGAGGACGTCGAATGACCGCCCTTACGGTCGAGAAACTCTCGGTCCGGTACGGCGCGGTGGAGGCAGTCCGCGGTCTCTCGCTCGAGGTGAAGCCGGGCCAGATCGTCGGCCTGATCGGTCCGAACGGAGCCGGAAAGTCGTCGACGCTGCACGCGATCATGGGGTCGGCGCCGATCACAGGCGGCGACGTCCGCTTCGACGGGCGATCGCTCGTGGGCCGCCGGCCGGAGGACGTGGCGCGGCTTGGCATCGCGCTCGTGCCCGAGGGGCGGCGCATCTTCGGCGAGTTGACGGTGGAGGAGAACCTCCGCCTCGGGCTCGCCGCGCGAAGAAAGGGGCGCAACGGCGGCGGCATCGCCGGCGCGTACGAGCTCTTCCCGATGCTGCGCGAGTTCCGCTCGCGTCAGGCGGGCGCGCTGTCGGGCGGGCAGCAGCAGCAGCTCGCGATCGGCCGCGCGCTCGCCTCCGACCCCGCAGTCCTGCTCCTCGACGAACCCTCGCTCGGGCTCGCCCCGAAGATCGTCGACGTCGTCTTCGAGGTGCTGACCCGGATCAGAGACGCGGGCGTCGCCGTCCTCCTCGTCGAGCAGCGCGCCCAGCGAACCGTCGCGCTCGCTGACGAGTCGTACGTACTCGCGAACGGCGAGCTCCGTCTGACACTCGGCCCGAAGGACGCGGGAGACACCGACCGGCTCGTCGCGGCCTATCTCGCATGATCCTCGCGTTCCTCAATCTCTCGTGGCCGGTGTTCGCCGACGCCCTCGCGCTAGGCGGCATCTATGCCCTGATGGCGGTCGGGATCGGTCTCGTCTTCGGCGTGCTCCGCCTCGTCAACTTCGCCTACGGGCAGCTGATGATGGCCGGCGCCTTCGCGCTCGCCTACGGCGACCAGTGGGGGCTGCCGAACTGGCTCTCGATCCTCTTCTGCTTCGGCGTCGTGCTGGCGCTCTCGGTGTTGCTCGACCATCTCGTGTTCCGGCCTCTGCGGACGCACTCCCCCGCGGTGATGCTCGTCGCGACTTTCGCCGTGGCGTTCGTCCTCCAGAACATCGCCCTCATCGCCTGGGGCTCGTTCGGCAAGACCGCCGGGTCGCTCGCGGTGCTGCAGGCGCCCTGGGACATCCACGGTGTCGAGATCCGCAAGATCGCGATCATCGCGATCGTGACCGCGGCCGGCTGCCTCGTGCTGCTCCAGCTCTTGCTCACGCGCACGCCCGTCGGGCTCCACATGCGGGCGGCATCGATGGACTTTCGGACGGCCCGGATGCTCGGCGTACGGGCGAACCGCGTGATCGGCGGCGCGGTTCTCATCTCGGGGCTGCTGGCCGGAGTTGCCGCCGTGATGCTGAGTGTCGAGCAGCCCCAGATCACGAGCACGTTCGCCTTGTCGGACACCGTCTACGTGCTCATGGGTGTTGTCCTCGGCGGCCTCAACCGGCCGATTCCCGCCACGCTCGGCGGCTTCTCGATCGGCTTCGCCTTCGGACTGCTGGGCGGAGTCCTCCCCTCGAACCAGAGCCAGTACCTGCCGAGCTTCATCTTCGCGGCGGTGATCGTCGTGCTCCTCGTCCGGCCGAACGGGCTCTTCACCCGCGGCGGCGCAGCGGTGGAGCGCGTATGAACGTTGCCCGCCGGCTGCCGGAGCTCCTCGCGCCGGCCGTGCTCGTGCTCGCGACTGCCCTGCTGGGCTTCGAGCTCTCGAGCTATCTCCAGGCCTACTTCCTCGACACACTCGTCAAGGTCGCGATCGTCATCGCGCTCTACGTCTTCATCGGGAACTCGGGCGTCCTCTCGTTCGGGACGATCAGCTTCGTCGCGCTCGGCGCCTGGACGGCCGGGGTTCTCACCGTGCCGCAGAGCCAGAAGAAGATCACGATGCCGGGGCTCTCCCATTTCCTCCTCACCCACAATGTCGGCAACGTCGCGTCGCTGGCGCTCGCGGCCGCAGCAGGCGCCGTCTTCGCGCTCGCCGTCGGCCTGCCGCTGATGCGCCTCTCGGGCCTGGCTGCCGGGATCGCGACCTTCGCCGTGCTCGGAATCACGTACAACGTGCTCACGTATGACCAGTCGATCGGGCCTGGCCTGAACGCGTTCTCGTCGGTGCCGCAGACCACCGGAATGTGGCAGGCGGCGGTCGGCGGCCTCATCTGCGTCGCCGTTGCCTACGCGTATCAGCGCACTCGCTTCGGCCGGATGTTGCGTGCGACTCGCGAGGACCACGCCGCGGCTGCCGCGGCCGGGATCTCGACCTACCGGCAGCGGCTGCTCGCCTTCACGCTCTCCGGCGCGCTGGCCGGCTTCGCGGGCGGCATCTACGTACACCTGCTGCCGCTCCAGGTGGGCGGCCTCTACCTCGATCTGACATTCATCACACTCGCGATGCTCGTTGTCGGCGGTTCCGGGAGCCTGCTCGGCGCGGTCGTCGGCACGCTGGCGCTGAACGGCATCTACTCCTTCTTCTCGGCCGCGACGAACACCGTCGACGTGCTCGGCTGGCATCTGACCGTCCCGTCCGGGACCGCCGAGATCGTGCTCGGCGTGCTGATGGCGGTAGTGCTCATCCTGCGCCCGGCCGGGATCACGGGCGGCCGCGAGTTCTCCCTGCCACGGCGGCGCCGCCCCGTGGTCGACCTCGAGAAAGCGAGGGTCACGACATGAGGTTCAGCATCTACACGGAGGTCCAGAGCTGGCCCGGCAAGCCGTACGACCGGCTCTACGGCGAGGTACTCGAGCAGATCGAGAACGCGGACCGGCTCGGCTACGACGCCTACGCCGCGGTCGAGCATTTCTTCTTCCCGAAGTTCTCGGCTTCCGCGAACCCGTTCGGGCTGTTCGGGATGGCGGCGGCGCGAACGCGCCGGATCAAGTTCCGCACGATGCTCCACGTCCTGCCGTACCACAACCCGCTCGTCCTCGCGGCCATGATCCACGAGTTCTCGCTGCTCACCGGCGGCCGCTACGAGTTCGGCGTCGGCCGCGGCCACGGCTGGATCCCCCTGCCCGCGGGGACGCCGCTCGACGAGACCGCGCGG